>JAQUQE010000107.1 GCA_028716225.1 Dehalococcoidales bacterium
TGATCTTTCATCTCTTCATCCATGTCTTCATCCTTTCATTATTACATCGCTCCTTGCATCGCAAAATGCGAAGCCGCAAGCAATGACGGCTCGGCACCGATCCTCTCATACGCGCCCATCGAAGGCACAGAGAGACTACGATCTCTTAAGATTATATCAGTGACGTCAAAGTATCCACTACTCGAATTTCCACCTCTAGCCACCGCATAAGGCGTGTCGCCTGTCAGATCATATGGATGACTACCTGACCCCAAGAACACTGGATCTACATCGACGTTCCCAGTGCCAAGGGAAGTAAACGGCACTACTCCAGTTGTATCCTTGTCCTGTATATCGCAGTTATTAATTTTGGCCTCACCAAAGGCGTTACACTGAATATTAGATGCCACCCCAATATTACCCCTCACGATACTGCTATTAAGATTCATAATACCAGCTACTTCTATTCCGCCCACGTTCCCAACAGTGGCCTCGTTCCCTACTACAGTGCAAAATACTATACGACCACTATCCGACGCAGGATAAAAATATACTCCGCCAATATGAGCAGCGTAATTACCAGCAATAAGGCAATTGGAAATCCTCGAAGCAACCCCTCTGCAACGCAACCAAATTGCACCACCAGAGCTATCAGAAATGTTTCCGATCAATGAACTCTTAACTATGGTACATACATCGGTTGTACTAGGACCAATGCAGATAGCCCCACCGTTGCCAACGGCATGATTGCCGATAAAAGTACAGGGATATGTAGGACCGAGGGTGGCGGCAGATAGTATACCAATGACCACGCCAGCGTCGTTGGCATAAATAGCGCCACCACTACCGCTAGCGTAACAATTCTCTGTATGGGTATTAACAAAATAAACACTTGACTGCGTTGCATAAACGGCTCCGCCGTTCACAGCATGGCAATTATCCATAAAGCAATCGCGTATTATTACGTAATACGGAGACGCCCAGTTCACATCGACATAAAACGCACCACCATTCCCGGTACAACGAGTATCCATAACCATGAAACGACTGATTTCACTTCCCGCACCTGCGGATAATCTTATTCCACGTACATCTGCTAAATTGCCATCGAGCACTGTCAATCCGGTCCTAGGTTCCGTCTGGACACCCGTCAACGAAGCATCGCAACCTCCATATAGCAACAATTTCTTGGCAAACGTAACTTCACCCGAAGATGATATATCAATACCCGCATGCTCTTTGATATAAACAGAATCGCCAGCGACGGCCGAAGAAACAGCTGTATAGATACTCTGATAGGCATCCTCCCAGGAAGTGCCGTTATTAGATCCAGTAGCTAATCCATGCTGACAAAATCGATTGGCCATTTATCACCTATACGATAATAGTTCCCCTGTACCCAGTCCCATCGTAAGCCAACGTGAGAATGGCACACTCACCATCGGGAATGGTTACCGGTAGTCCTGCGCCACCTTTGAAAGTGACATTGGTAAAAGCCGTAGCGTCTATGTCAAGATCGCCACCCGATGCCCATATATCCAACGTCAAACCCTTCGTGGCCCCGACGGGAGCCGTCATGGAAGAAGCTGTACACGTCGCAGTAATGGTCACTTTCTGATAGGCTTTGCCTGTCAACCAATTCACCGTAATAGTGCCCGAACCAAAAGAAGCACTACCTGGAGCCGAACCGTAGCTGACTGCTCTCAGATCCGTGATTTCATCGACGATCAAGTCCCCGCCAACCTGCACGTTCCCGTCTAGATAACATGTACCGTCGACCTCGAGTGTGTACTGAACATACAAATCGCCAGCAGCGCCCGCATGTCCGGGTGTACCGCCTAGACCTACCGCCAGCGCACCACTACCAGATATAATTCTGGCATGTGATTGATCGTGATAAATAGCTACATATTGACTGACGCTTCCGCCAGCAGCAGACTGAATATACAGTGTAGGATTTACATTCGGACCGTGCCCCCAGTCCACCCCCACATCCGTAGATTCGCAGATCGTTACCTTGTTCTGCGTAGAACCAGTGCCAACGCCTATAAGAAGTTCATCCCTCGCTCCGCTCCACAACAATCGAGCATCAGCATAAGAACCGGGTGATCCACCTATGTTAATCTGTGCGCCGTCGGGAAGGTTGATACTCCCAGAAGAGAGCACATACATAACATTGACATAAGTGAGTCCTCCAACTTCCAAACCACCTGTGATGTATACACCGCCGCTTACCAACGACTGTGTTGCTGAACCAGTCCCAACTGCCAAATATCCAGCCCCGGTTATAATCCGTCCATCAGTCTGGTCGTGATAAATAGCAACATAGTCGCCCGGACTCGTGCCATCGGAAGACTGAATAAATAGCGTTGGATTAGTGCTGTTCGCCGGATTAAAACTTCCAGCGTCCACCGATTCGCATATGACAATATTGCGACTGCCCGACACCCCGATCACTAACCTATGGTTAGTCCCGCTCGTATTCCACTGAATATTGGCATCAGATCCAGCCCCAAACACAACCGAAGAACCATCCTTTATACGAACATCGGAACCAGCAAAAATAATGCCGTGGGTCTCAAAAAGACCACTAACGAAAACATCCTCGGCCGATGTAACTTCCGTAGGCGTTCCGCTCCCCAATACCATAGGCCCCTTACCAGATCGCATCCTAGAATAAGACTTGTCATGGTAGAACGATATGTACTGCGTATTGTCTACATCTGGATCGGTAGAGGAATGGACAAACACCGTTGGATCGGCAGACAGCGTTTCATGATCAAAATCCCGAACATTATATGCCGCATCAGCTATTATGAGATGCCTATTGGCTCCGCCATCCGCGTTGCCAACAAGCAACCGTGCTCCATCATCGCCCCTGTACCCAATAATCAAATAGTCGCTGACATTATCGCCACAGACGATCCGGTTTGTAGCGTACAGATACCCCTGCAACTCTATGGCATTTGAAACAATCAAATCGAGACCAGTATTCAAGCCATGAAGACCAGCCCACGAACCAATATGAAGACCGACCGCTGGGGTAGGATTGCCGATTCCCACTTTGCTGTCGGCAGCTACCGTAACTACTGCTGCTCCGTCTCTGTCCAGGGTCAAACCGGAACCGTTCCAGAACATGCCCGTTTGAGATGTGACCCCTGTACCCTCTACATAGAATCCAGCACCGTGTATCTGTCTCGCCGCCGCTCCAATGGTAGGATATAAATAGGAACCTGTATCAGACCACATCCCACCAAGGTCGTAGAGTCCGATGAGCATCTGTACCAGAGAATACGTTTCCATGCCGTTCTTGGAATACAGAGTATCCCAATCAGCAGAGCTGGCTGCATCCAGGTCCAAAAAGTGCGTCGACCAGTTAGTCGACGCTTCCAGAGCTTTAGAATAAAACCGGATGTAACTCGGCCGATAGTCACTGTCCTCATTGAATCCGATCCTTATGTATCCACCGGTATAATCGGTATTCGTCCGTCCGGTAGCGCACAAATCCAGAT
>JAQUQE010000108.1 GCA_028716225.1 Dehalococcoidales bacterium
CCGGTTATTTCGCCGTTGGTGAACGAGAAGTTGCCAGCCAAGGGGTTGATGTAGGCAGCCATGCCGACGGTTCCCTGGCCGTCCAGAAGGACGTAGTCAAAGCTGAGGTCGTAGACAAAGCCTGAGCCGGTGTGTCCGACAGTGACCCCTGGGCCATATGTTCCCGCATTGCCTTTAATGGCCATTTGCGAGACAGACAGGCCTGTCAGGTCGCCGCCTGTGGTGTCGAGCTTCAGCCCGCCGGTGACAATCGTGTCTTCAGGCCCTGCTCCTTGTAGAAGCAGATTGTCCAGTGCGTCGTTAACAACGATGGTTTCATCGTACGTTCCCGCCGTAACCTGGATGGTATCTCCGGGATTGGCCGCGTCAATAGCTTCCTGGATGGTGTTGTGGTAGGTTTCCTGAGAAGTGTTGATTACCGGTTTGCTGGAGACCAGTTGTGACATGTCTCCGCTGGCATACCATGGGTCGTAGGCAACCGCTCCGTTAAGGAGAGCCTGTATTTCGGCTTCTACTGCCGTACCCCACCAGTTCTTGGTGGCGTCGATAACGAAACCGTTTGTCGGTGTGCCGATGACCTGGACAGCATGTCCGCCGCTGCCAGAAAAGCTGGTAGAGTGGACGTTAAAGTCCTCGCTGGCTCCGAAGAACCCGACCCTGTCTTCGTCTTCAAAAGTAGGATTCTTGAAGTGGGCTTCCAGGTCTACTTGTATGTCGTCCCAGCCGTTGTCGTGAAAGTCGCAGTTGATGTAGTCGATACCTTTGTTGACTGGTCCGTGGTATGCCCCGTTCTTCTGGTTTCCGTAGACCTCAAGATTGTCCACGGTCATGTTTTCGGGGCCTAAGCCGATTTGCTCGCCGCTGTCGCTTGATCCGCGGACGAATAGCAGGCCGTTGCCGTACTTCAGATTGTCGGCATCTTCGGGGTAGAAACTACCGTAGTAACCGCCGTTGTTGTAGACCTTGCCGTTACGGAGAGTCAATCCGGTGATGCCGCCGCCCGTTTCAAAACCTGAGCGGTGCGAGCCGTAGCTCTCGAAGTCTTCGAATACCGTCCCGTCCATGGGGCTGGGGTACCTGGCGCCATAAGAATAGTATGATCCCCAGATAAAGACATTGTTGCCGTTTCCTTCAGCGCCGAATATCTTGGTGCCAGTGATGCTGCTGTTGGTCAGGCCGAACGGAACTTCCTGGTATTGGTTGAGGCTGATATAGAGCCCCATCCGGCCAGCTGTCCCGTCCTGGTCAGTCAGGTTGGTGTTGGGACCGATAACGCTGTTTTTGATGTTGATGTTATTCAGCGTCATGGTCTGAGCCTTGATGGTAAGCAACATGTCGTTCTGACTTCCGGGAGGGGCGTTCAGGCTTTGGACGATAAATCCTTCAAAGTTGACGTCATTGGTGTCTTGGATGAGAACGACTGACACTACTCCTGTAGGCGCCGGCTCGGGATTGTTGAGGATTGATTCCACACTTTCATCCCAGGCGTAGCCGGCAGGGACTTCGTAGCCGTTCTTGTTTATGTCCCAAGTAGCTCCACGCAGAGTGAGCGGTTTTCCGACAACGATTCTCTCATCGTATCTTCCAGCCGCTACCTTGATGACGTCGCCGGGATCGGCAGCGTCAATGGCGTCTTGCACACTGGCATACGGATACCCGCGGGTTATTACGTTTTTGTCCGCAAATCCGTTGATATAAGCCAGCTTCTTGGCGTCGAAGGACCAGGCAACCATTGCAACCGGGCCAGCCGATACCACTGCGTCATTGCTCCCGTCGTCGTTCATAACGCGGAGAGCGCCTGTGCCATCGTGGTAGGCTATTTTCCCGTTGGTGCCCCAGTCAGGGTAGTCGCCGCCGGAACTTCCGCCGATGCCGATTTCCCTGTTGAGACCTGTGCCGTCGGCCGCGAAAACACCAACATACATGTTGGAGCTTGGGCCCCAGGCGCAGGCAATTTCGGTTCCATCAGGAGACCAGGCCGGTGCGTAGGCTGTTTTGGAATAATCGGTTATCTGGATTAAGTTTTCTCCGTCAAAACCGATCGTCCATATGCCCATTGTGCCGGCATTATCGGCGAAAGCCAATGTCGAGCCGTCAAACGACCAGTCCAGAGAATGGGTGCCCGTGATGTCCTCTCCGGTTGGAGGGTAGGCATGGGTAGTGTCGATGGTCTTAACCAGGGTGCCGTCGGGCTGGATGATGGTGATGCCTTGGCCGGCCAGAGCGATCAACCCGTCCGGATAGTCGTCAATGGGCGGGCCCCATTTGGGCCGCGTACCGGAAGGATAGATTAACTCGGGATCCGAACCATCAGCATTTATCGTCCAGATACCGCCAGTACCAGTGTAGACGATTCTGCTTCCATCGGGAGAAAAGCTCCCCATGTAGTGTCCACCGTCGCTGGTCATCTGAGCAACAGGCCCGTTAACCTCTAGGATTGCCGAGTCTGCTGAGACCGGGGAAACTGGTATTAAGCCGAAGCTTAGTACCAGTACGAGAGTAAGGAAGATACTGAAAAATTTCCTTTTCACCTCATAACTCCTTTTTCTTGGATTTTTTCACTTTCTGTGGTTTTGTCTTTCAGGTTTCCCTATAAATCATTAACCTCCTTGCATTCGTAACTTTCATTACAAACATTATTAATATGTCAAAGGGCAAAAGAGCTATTTACCCTGTAAAATAGAGGGATAAAATCTGATTTTCCTCCTTCTTTGATTTTCCCTCCGGTAGGCTAAAATCTAACATAAATGATACCTTTTGTCAAGCTATCTCAGGAATAAAAAAGTAGGCGTCCCCTTTTAAGGAGACGCCTCTTGCTCTGCTATCTGCAGTGCTTTTTTGATGACTTCGAAAGATTCCTTGCCGATGTTGCGGAAACTCCTGATGTTTGGTTCGGGAGTTCTTCTGAGTTGCGAGAGCTGCAGCATGTTCTGGCGCCGCAAGGCATTGTGAATGCGGTTGTACGGCGAGATGACCAGGCCGTGCTCTTTCTGGTAATCGTCCGATGCTTTCTTCAAGACCATGGCCAGGCGCCTTTCATCTTCCCGGTCGTGTAAAACCGAGGTTTGCTTCTCCAGCTCTCTTTCCAGCTTGCGGATTCTCTGTCTTTCCTTGAACCTCTCCTCCGGCGAAGGGATTATGAATTCCCTTAAACGCCTGGAGCGCGTCGGATGACGCAGCCGGACAAGGGAGCGGTGGATGATCTGGCCTATGCGGGTATGAGTTACCTTGTATTCTTTGGCAATCTCTTTCTGGGTCAGGCATTTGCCGTCTTTCAGGCCAAAGTATAGGCTCAGTATCCGTTCGTGTCTGTCGCCGAGAGTGCTCAGGATATCCTGGATTTCCTCATCCAGATTTACCTTTCTGACGGGATAGGAAGTCGTGCCCAGCCGGATTTCATTTTCCCCGCCTTCTTTCTCCTGCCAGATGTAAGGGTAGTACCTTATCTCGGAC
>JAQUQE010000109.1 GCA_028716225.1 Dehalococcoidales bacterium
GATGACCTTTTCTCTCCCCCCGGGGGGATGAGGATGTAATTGCTTCCTCTGGTTAAACCAAAAGTTCTTTTGTTCAATAATGAAGCTGTAAATGTAAAAGCACCTTAACAACCGAATAGCGACAAAGTCTGAGCCTTGAGCGCTTGCCTCAAAGGGCAAATAAGCACAAAAGAGAGGTCAAGCGATGATAATAGCGACACCAGCACCAGCACCACCGCCAGCACCGCAAGGCGGACACTGTAGCCAGTGCGGTAAGGTATGGGTGCTAAACGAAAGGCAAGGCGTATGTCCGTGGTGCGGAAAGCCAGCGAGCCAACAGCACAGCAGGACACAAGCCTTGCGTAGCATCAAGTCTAGCCGACGGCGACGGCAAAAGCAAGCTCGGTCTATCGGCAACGGCTATGACCAGCTAGAGGGCAATTGGCTAGCCTATTATAAGGTAGCCTCTCGGTTTAGCGGTAAGTCAAAGCCAGAGGATAGAGAGGACTTGCTACACGATATAATGCTTACCCTTGCCGACGTGGAGCGCAATAACGGACACAAGCCGTTTACCGAAGCCGTGATGTATCGGATTGCCAGTCATAGCGTAAATCATTACTGGTATCGGCATTATAAGGTAAATAACGGCTTGGACTGCCAGCACTGTAGCAAGGCGCAAAGGGCAAAGTGTAGAGAGAACGACCTATACCGAGAGTGTAAGAAGGCTATCAAGCTGGAAAGCCTGAGTAAGCCTGTCATAGACAGTGAGGGCAACACCACCGAGCTTGGAGAGCTGATAGCGGATGATAAGGCTCTTGAGCTTGGGGCGTGGGTCAGTGAGGATATCTGGGAGCTAGGCTATAAGCCAAGACTGGTAGCCATAGCTCACAAGCTACATAGTGGGGAAGCCCTTACTAACTACGATATGGTTTATCTTTCTCGATATAGAAGGCAAGAGCAAAAAAAGTTGATTGAGTGATAAGGTTTTAGGGTGATTTCGGACACTTATATAGTGGAAGCACCGCATAGGCTAGCGAGACGCAGATATGCGGTAGCTTACTAAAGAGGCGAAGCTGGCGGACTTGCCCGACTGCCAGATAGCCAAAGGGGTGAATAAACTGGAAAAACTGAATATCGAGGGCAAGCGTTCAGGCTCAGGCTTTGTGGCGCATAAAGCTACGCTGGTAAACGCCTTATCCAGAGCGGTCGCCGACAGGGTAACTCTTCTGGACTTTACCATTGGGCGTAAAGGCTTACTCGGTTACCTTAAGTCGCTGAATGGTAGTAACATCGTAAAAGTTACGCCTTTCAATGACAGTGCTAGCGAGACGCAGGCTGTTAGTAAACGGCTTAAGGTAGTTTGTGGAACCAATACCAGCCAGCTTGATGACGGAGCGTGGATAGGTGATAACACGCCGATGACGCTCTGTGAGGTGAGGATTACTTCCCGTAACGCCGTAACGCCTAACATCGGTAGTCTGGAGCTAGCGGAAGCGCTATCGAGGGTGCTACCCTTTACCGCTACTGAGGACACTCGACCAGTATTACAATGTGTCCTCTTTACGGCTAAAGAGGGTAAGCTCACGCTGGTAAGCGCCGACGGCTTTAGGCTGGCGGTAGTAAGCCTTGACTATGACGGAGAGGGCGAAGTCCTGATAAACCGTGAGGATTTGGCAGGAATAGCCAACGCCTTACGGAGTGCCAAGAGAGCGAGGGTTAGCTTTGAGGGTGAGGACATCAAGACGCTCACTATTGACACCGAGCTAATCCGCTATCAGTGGGTTAGCGACGACGGCAAGTTTCCCGACTGGGAGAAGCTAATCCCGACCGAGGCTAAGACCACCGCTCACTTCGACACTGTTGAGGCAGGCAAGGCGATTAACTCACTGAGAGCACTTGCCGACAGCAAGTCCTACCCGATAGACATTACCCTTGATAACGGCGTGATGGTGCTGGCTAATCCCGATGATAAGGGGCAAGCCACAATGCCAGCCGATATCGAGGGTGAGGCTAACATGGTGAGGCTAGACGGCGGTTACCTTGCCGAAGCGTTAAAGGCGTGTGGCGGTATGCCAGAGCTAAAGCTCACCGACGGCAAGTCGCCAGTCCTCTTTACCACTAACGGCTATAAGCTGGTGGTAATGCCAATGTTGACCTCAGAGGTAAGACGAGAGGATAAAGAGGCTAGCGAAGCCGAAGCCGAGAGTGAAGGGGTAGCCGATGAGGTAACAGAAGCCGAACCAGAGGTTACCGAGCCAGAGCCAGCCGACAATACCGAGCCTGTAGCTGAAGCTGAGACAAAGCCGAAAGCGAAGCGAAAGGGCAAGGTAAGAGAGCCAGTCGCCGTAGCCTGAAACTGAACGCTTGAACTCAAACGAAAGCCAACGCAGAGAAGCGGGGGAGACCCCGCTTTTTTGCTTTTTTCAGGAATAGAGGGGTATTGCTCCCCCAGTGCGTGGGAGTAATACCCCTCTGTCTATGCGTGGTAGGGGGCAAATCTAAAGAGAGGAGGTGAAACTGTGCCCATTAGATGGAGCGCGTTAATGGTAAGCGAGGCGATGGATATGGTGGAGGAGATGGTAGACCAGGCCGCCGAACCGCTGGAACGAGCCAAGGTTGTGGCTAACGAGGCCCGGAACATACCCAACCTGCCCCAGTATCTTGACCAGCGCCTTATACGCCTGGTTTGCGACATCGAGCGGATTAACTACATCAAATCGGCAATCAAGGCTGTCCGTAGTGATTTACCCGACGGGGCTATTGAGGCAGAGAAACGGATAGCCAACCACGGCCGGCAGCCGGTATTAGTCGGCTAAACCTGAAAATACAGAACGAAACAATGAATAAAGAAGGAGGGTTATTGTGCCAAAAACAGGTGATATGGTCAGTGATATCGTGGGGATATTCACCGACCCGATACTGGTATTCCCTGGGGGATGGGGTGATACTTTACCCGACTGGATTAAGGGAGCCATCACGCTTGACAGGCTGGAGATGGGTATTAAGGCTTCAAAAGGTGATCAGGAAACTGGTACCGATGCCGAGGCCTGCGCCTATCTCTACACCGCCGGACTGAGTTTCCCGATGGACCACGACTGGAGCCGGATCTATCTTTACGTCTCTACCAAGACCTATACCCAGCATAAAGGTGGAGAAATGCCCGAGGATATCCGGGTAGAAAGCCTTGATGATTACCAGATGGGTGAGCTTAACAGGCTTAAGGAATGGATTTATCGGCAGCGGGTTACGGCAAGGCAGGAAAGGGAGAGGGCGGACAGGAAATTGGAACGACAGGAATCCGAGGAACAAAGGATATCCGAGCAGCCGGAACTGTTCGAATTCTAGTAAGGTATCCGCATAAAAAAGCAGGGGGGATGGGCTAATACGACCCATGCCTCCCTTTTACTGGTAATCTTAGAGTTTGACAATCAAAAAGTAAGGTGGTTGAATAGTATTGGAGGCTTAATTTG
>JAQUQE010000110.1 GCA_028716225.1 Dehalococcoidales bacterium
CCGAAGTCGCTGAGCTAACCCGCAAGGGAGGCAGGCGCCGAAGGCGAGGTCGGTGATTGGGGTGAAGTCGTAACAAGGTAGCCGTACGGGAACGTGCGGCTGGATCACCTCCTTTCAAGAGATCAACAAATCAGGGAGGTCCTGGAAGCTCCGCTTTTCTTATATATTTATATCAGCGAAAGCTCTCTGGCCATTAAATTGGCTCTAGAATAGATTGGGCCTATAGCTCAGGGGTTAGAGCGCCCGCCTGATAAGCGTGAGGTCAGTGGTTCGAATCCACTTAGGCCCACCATTATCAAACGAGTGAGCGAGTGTAGGCCAGGGCTCGGCGGCGAGAAGCTTTTCCGCGGGCTCGATCAAAAATTTTTCGCTTGAAAAATTTTTGGGGCTGTAGCTCAGCTGGGAGAGCGCCGGTTTTGCAAGCCGGAGGTCGCCGGTTCGATCCCGGTCAGCTCCACTAATGCTAATAAGTGGGTAATTGATTCCCTCTGGTTAGAGGGAGGAGATAGATCAGATCTTTGAAAATTTAACAAAGCGGCAGTTTTGCCTTGGCCAAACTTTATGGTCAAGTTACTAAGAGCACACAGGGGATGCCCTGGCGCAGGTAGGCGATGAAGGACGTGGCAAGCTGCGATAAGCTCCGGGGAGCCGCTAAGCGGGCTTCGATCCGGAGGTGTCCTAATGGGGAAACCCACCGCGGTAAAGCCGCGGTATCCTCATCTGAATCCATAGGGTGAGGAAGCGAACCCGGGGAAGGGAACCATCTCAGTACCCGGAGGAAGAAAAAGCAACCGCGATTCCCTGAGTAGCGGCGAGCGAAACGGGAACAGCCCAAACCGTCTGCATGTTAAAGCCCTGGCGCGTTGTGCAGGCGGGGTTGAGGGACCTGACCTGGCTCCGGCCCGGAGGAGCCAGAGAGTCAAAAAAGGCAATCTTAGCTGAATACCATGGAAAGGGTAACCACAGAAGGTGATAGTCCTGTAAGCGAAAAGATTGTCACTCTCGGACAGGCACCCAAGTACCACGGGACACGTGGAATCCTGTGGGAATTCGGGAGGACCATCTTCTAAGGCTAAATACTAACCTGCGACCGATAGTGCACCAGTACCGTGAGGGAAAGGTGAAAAGAACCCCTGTTAGGGGAGTGAAATAGAACCTGAAACTGTGTGCTTACAAGCAGTCGGAGCCTCCGCAAGGAGGTGACGGCGTGCCTTTTGCTTAATGAGCCGGCTAGTTACTCTAAGCGGCGAGGTTAATCTCTTAAAAGAGAGGAGCCGTAGCGAAAGCGAGTCTGAATAGGGCAATTAGTCGTTTGGAGTAGACGCGAAGCCGAGGTGATCTACCCTTGGCCAGGATGAACTGCGGGTAACACCGCAGGGAGGTCCGAACCGGTGTTGGTTGAAAACAGCTCGGATGAGCTGAGGGTAGGGGTGAAAGGCTAATCAAACTCGGAGATAGCTCGTTCTCCCCGAAATAGCTTTAGGGCTAGCCTCGCGTGAATGGTATAGGCGGTAGAGCACTGGATGGCCTAGGGGGCCGAAAGGCCTTCCGAATCCAACCAAACTCCGAATTCCTATAACCACTACGCGGGAGTAAGACTGCGAGCACTAAGGTCCGTAGTCAAAAGGGAAACAGCCCAGACCGCCAGCTAAGGTCCCTAAATGCAAGCTAAGTGGGCAAGGATGTGGAAACGCTTAGACAACCAGGAGGTTGGCTTAGAAGCAGCCATCCTTTAAAGAAAGCGTAACAGCTCACTGGTCAAGTATTTCCGCGCCGACAATGTAACGGGGCTAAGCTTGCTACCGAAGCTGCGGACTCCCGATTCGTCGGGATTGGTAGGGGAGCATTCCGTGGGCACTGAAGTGGGATCGTGAGGTCTCATGGAGCGCACGGAAGAGACTCTGCCGGCACGAGTAGCGATAACTGCTGTAGAAACCAGCAGCGCCGAAAATCTAAGGTTTCCTGGGGAAGGTCAGTCCGCCCAGGGTTAGTCGGTCCCTAAGCTGAGGCCGAAAGGCGTAGGCGATGGATAGCAGGTCAACATTCCTGCACCACCTGAAGAACGTTTGTACGATGGGGAGACGCAGGAGGATAGGCGTACGCGCGGTCGGAAATGCGCGGCCGTTAAGTAGGTGGAGCTCTTAGGCAAATCCGGGAGCTCGTTAACACCGAATACAACGGGGAAGCAGGGCTTCGGTCTTGTCAACTCGCTGATTCCACGCTGCCAAGAAAATCCTCTAAGGAGTTTTTCAGGTGACCGTACCGCAAACCGACACAGGTAGATGAGGAGAGAATCCTAAGGCGCACGTGTGAGCCCTCTCTAAGGAACTAGGCAAGTTGACCCCGTAACTTCGGGATAAGGGGTGCCTCGGTAGGGTGTAGTTGTATAAACAAAGCCCGAGGAGGCCGCAGAAAAATGGCTCTTGCGACTGTTTAGTAAAAACACAGGACTCTGCAAAGACATAAAATCGATGTATAGGGTCTGACGCCTGCCCGGTGCCGGAAGGTTAAGGGGAGGGGTCATCCCGCTTCGGCGGGAGAAGCTCTGAACCGAAGCCCCGGTAAACGGCGGCCGTAAAAAAGTTGCGGCTTCCGAAAGGCAACTTTCGGAAACAAACCTGGCTATATGCTGGAAACTCCGCGTATCCACGAGTTACTCCATCATAAAGGGATGATGAGTAAAAAAACTGTGGTGAAGCGGACAATCAGCAGGGAAGCTCCCTGCAGATGGCGTTTTCCCTTGCTATCTGTATAGCCCCTCAGAGACCATACGCCGGGCTCCCGGGAATTCCCGGGATGAAGATATGGCCCACTCCTTGTGGCGACATAAGGGTAAAGTGAACTATAACGGTCCTAAGGTAGCGAAATTCCTTGTCGGGTAAGTACCTGAACTTGCCCCTTTCCCAAGCAATTGGGCTTGAAACACCGGCTCATATCGGAGAAGCCCTCCTACCTCGTGAAGGCGAGGTGTGGGGTAATTCCGAGGGAACCTCTGGCCCCAAGGCCATTGGACCCGTAACGACTGACCCGAAAGGGGAGGCGCACAGTCCTCCTGTGCGCAACACGCCGGCCCTCACGTTTGTTTGGTTCCTATGGAGTCTTCCTTCTTAGAAGAGGCTTGAGAGAAATCATTGAGCTTGCGTTTGAAATGAACAAGTCGGGAAAACGCAGGCTGACGAAGGAAGAAATCCTAAGGGAACTTGTGAGGTGAAGGTATAGTCTGCCTCTTGTGGAAACACAGGAAAAAAGGTGAAGTTCCGACCCGCACGAAAGGCGTAACGACATGAGCGCTGTCTTAGAGAGGGGCACGGCGAAACTGTGGTACCGGTGAAGACGCCGGTTACCTGCCGCTGGACGGAAAGACCCCGGCACCTTAACT
>JAQUQE010000111.1 GCA_028716225.1 Dehalococcoidales bacterium
GTCTGAGGTTTCGAGGTAATCGATCATCAGTATCCCGTTCAGGTGGTCGATCTCGTGCCGGGCCACCTGGGCTTGCGTCCCTGTGAACGTGTATTTTCTAGTGTTCCAGTGCTCGTCCATGGCTTTGACTTTTACGTACATGGGGCGCTCTATCTCAACCTCTAACCCGGGCAGGGACAGGCAGCCTTCCCTGACGCGACGCGGCTTCTTCTCTTTGAGAATCAAGGGGTTTACTAAAACGATGGGCGTCATATCGCCCACGGCTATAACACATACCCGGTGCTTGAAGCCTACCTGATTCGCCGCCAGTCCGCACCCGCCATATTTCTTCATGTCGTAGAGTAGCGCGGCGGCCATCGCCTCCACGTTTATCCTCTCAGTAGCCTCACCTCCAACTCTTCCAATACCTTTTTGAGATCCACGCCGATCGCCTTACTCACTATATCGATTACCTCGTCAGAGAAAGCGTCCGGCTCAAGGCCCGCGGCCTTCATGGCGTCCTGCAGGCGTGTGTGTCTGAACTGGCTGATAACGGCGTAGGGTATCATCTCACCTATCGTGTCCCGCTTATCGACCGTCCACAGGAACACCCCGGCCTTCGGACTCTCTGCCTGCACCAGGTAGTCTTTGCCGTCCACGGCCACGTCCATCACCTTCAGCATCTTACCCTGCATCGCGCTGAAGTATTCGTCCTTCATATTGTAATCGCACCCGGGCATACTTGCCGGCGGCTCCATCGTATGCTTCAGCTCTTTGTCGACGATCACGAATCCTTTTGGTTTAAACATCGCGGCCTCCCTTGAATATTTTAACCACATCAGCTGCCCGGGTGTCTAATTCCTTAATAGCAGCGTCTACGCGGTTTATCTCGGCTTCCACGCTTTGCACAGCCTGCTGCGCCGGGGTAAGATCCTCTCTCAGTAGTTCCAGATAATCGACAAGGATGGCTCGTATCTTAGTCACCGGCACCTTATCGAGGTTCCTTACCTGGTGCAGCACGAAAGCCCTGTGCTGCCTGGCGCTCTTGACGGTCTTCTCTCCGGAGACAGCGACCTGGCGGTAATAGCTCTCCCGGGCCAGATAACCCCTCAACTGCCCCCTGGTCAATCCGTACTTCTTGCTCACTATATTCAGTCGATCGGCGCCGCCGGCCTTAACCTCGGCGATGATGGCCAGTCGCTCCTGGAAGGTGTATGAAGCCGAGCCAGTATTTTCGTCCACCTGTTTTCGTAGCTTCACGGCCTTCGAGTGGACTACTTTCTTTGGAGCGCCTGCTTTTTCGTCCACTTTAGTACCCGGGTTTTTGAGAGCCTTTTGCGCCGCGGCTATGGCGGCCTTATGAGTGAACTTGTAGTTGTTCACGGCCTGCGGCTTGCATCCTACCGCCGCCGCGATCGATACGCACTTCTCGCCCATTACAAGCCGTTTGAATATCTCGCTCTTGTCGTGATCGTCTATCTTACGCTTAACTGACTTCAGAGCGGCAGGTTTGGCAGGTTTATGACAGGTTTTAAGTCCCGCGCCGGCGAGAGTGGCAGTGTGCGTCATTGCAGGAGCAACGCTTACAGGAGGCATCAAGCGGCGCAGGTGGTTGGTTTCGTCCATCTGGAACATCGCCGCGCAGTAGACACACTTCAGGGCGTCGGCTTCCTTGCGATCCTCCCGGGACCGCGCCGGCAGTAACTCTTTATCTTTACACAGCGGGCATTTCATTGTTTGGGCTCCTTTCCCTCTGCCATAGCACGGATGTGGGCTGCTTTATTCCCTGGAGTCCAAGACACTGGCCCTATGGAGTAAATAACTTCATTAAATTTAGCTATGGCATCTATAACAGCGTCAGGAAGCTCACCATCTTCTGCAAGGTCATCACACCCAAAATCACTACTATCTAAGAGGGGTAAATAATGAGGCTTGCAGATTATCAACCTTAATCCTTCTATCGTGCCACCTTCCTCCTCAATAAATTCTTCTATCTCATCCCAATCTGAGAAATATTTATCGGCAGCATCAGAATAGAGCATACCCTTCTCATTCCACTCTGCTTTTGGCATGGCCTCGTATTTTTTAATTTGTCTCTTGTCCCAACACTCTGTGCATACCAACCGACCCTTAGCTATAGGTTGACTACAATCTTCGCATAGCGTGTGTGTACATCCATCATATCGGGCGGCTCTTTCATCACAGCATAGATGCCCGTGCCTACTTACCCAACCCGATATATTAGTGCGGTATTGTGCAGCCTCATTACTATCAAATAAAACTACTATCTCGCTCATCTTCCTACTCCTTTCAACATATCCAACGTTTTATCGTGCCCATCAAAAGACATAAGCCTACGAAGAATTGAGTACATTATTTGGTACTCCTGTGGCCTTGTTTGTTCGGGTGGGAAAAAGTCCGATTCTTTTTCAATGGTTATCTTGTGTGGATGGCAGTACAGCAAACCCCATCCATTAGTTATTTCATCGGCCTTTAATAAACCTACAGGGCATAGATAAAATCGGCGGTTTCCTATCTGGGTTAGCCATTGGCGATGACCTTTCTTTAGGTCAGCGAAGTAGTCTGAGCGAGCGACCTTACATTCGATTACGGCAGTGTGGGAATGATTCATACCGAGAACGTCAGGCCGTGAATCTGCGTAGCTTCTATATTCAGTTAGTATAATCGGAAACTTCAACCTCGATATGTGATTGTTTTTAAACCAGTTACAACCGCGTATTACAAGCTCGTCGTGAGTCATTTCTCCACCTGCTTTACACTTGTTTCCTTCCTACCGATTCGTGGTACTGAGTCCCAATCGACATGCTTACCTTGCAGCCACAACCCGACAATATCAACGCAATCCTCTCGCCGGTATGCCGGGCGAAACCCCCAACAGTCGCCTCCGGAATATGCGTTCATGTTCATCTCTTCATCTTCAGCAAGCCTTCTTATTGGGTGTTCGCAAACAGGATAGTTTTCATAACAAGAGCCTGTGCCCTCCCACGAACAATATCGACACCACGCACAAAGGCTTGTGCACATCTCTAACTTCAAAATCTTATCATCCTGGAAGGCTGCGAGTATGAGGTATTCTAATCGCTTCTCTCTTTTCATTTCTCCACCTTCCTTCCGCTCCGGGACATGTCTTTGAAATACTCAGTGTACAGCTTGAGACACAGCCCCAAGATTACGAGGTTGATCGCGGTGAAGCCCACCGCTATTACCGTTACCACCAGAATTTCATTCATAAAGCCTCCCTATAACAATAATAAGCATGTGCATAAGTGCATAACTCAGCCCATGGCGTCCTCG
>JAQUQE010000112.1 GCA_028716225.1 Dehalococcoidales bacterium
GCAATCTTTGTGACCAGATTATCATTGGCGTCCGACATAGCCACAAGATGGGCCAGATTCTCAATAGCTACGTCCCTTGGAGAGGCGGGGTCCGGTTCAGACTTAGTAGAAGTTTCTACATACGTCCATCCCCCGTCATAAGACTCCCAATTTGCCGCATTCCAATCTGAATCAAAGTCTAAGCTGAAGGTAGTAAGATTGACCGCACAATCGGACCGAAGTAGTTTTTGAAACTCTATATCTTTCCAAACAAAGATACTTCCGGGCGGTATGTTTCTAAACGTTGTCATGGGTTACTTCCTCCAATTTCTGAAATTCATTTCCGCTAGTACATTTTACCCAACCAGGACACCAAAGTCCACCAGGAAATCGCAAAAATTCCTGATTAAATGCAGGGGTCGCCAACCACCTGTAACAGTTATAACGATTAGAGCAATTAGCGTTATCGCACTTAATCTCGATCATCTTAATCCCACTCTTCTCCGGCGTAGTCCGAGACCTTGATCTCATCCACCAAATACCCGTACTCTTTTACCTCTCGCTCTCCTTCCTTAATCAAGTCCAGTATACGTTGAAGCCTAGTCTGAGACCACTTGATAGGACGACGCCCCTCCCGTTTCAACTCATTGATAACATTCGCTCCGTATGCATCCAACATCCACTCATAGTAATAGGCTCCCTCCCCGCTGCCGGATTGATTACAAGTGGAACATTGTTTGTGTACATTTCGAGTATCAAACCGTACCGATGGGTGCGAGCCAGTCGCCATAAAATGTCCCGCATCCATCTTTCCCTCAACACGTCCACAAGTAATGCAACTAGTCTCATTTCCATCTGAACGGATTAATTTATTAAACCGTCTCTGCAACTTGGTAACGGTTAGCTTAGTACTCCGAGCCATGTCCCACCCCTTTCCAAAAACGAAAGTCTGTGATGAAGCACAATCCCTGATATTTGCCCACCAAAATACCAACTAGTCGGCCTTTACGATCATACACGCCCGACCCAGAACTGCCGCCGATAACCGCCACATCACCTCCGGCAACTTCAGGCCACAGACCACTATCCCAATTCGCATAGTTGCTCAGAATGCCCTCAGTCACCCAGACCTGTTCCATTCCACCAGGATGCCCAATCACCCGAATGGGATCACCAATCTCCACATCCGACAGTTCACCCCATACTGGATACTCTGGACTAGTCAAGTAAGGAACATAGAGAATTGCAATGTCCATTGTAGGGTGTGCTGCCCAAATGGTGGTGCGGTATGTAATGTCCTTATTGTGCAACTCCAAGTAACCAGGAATTTGGGACTGTCCCTGACCCACCACATGCCCCGCCGTCGCCACCAGACCGGGACCAATAATCACACCACTGCCACGCCACATAGGAATGCCGTTCGGATCATACGCCTGGACCATCAAGGTATTGTCCACAGCACTGGAAACCCAAGACCCTTTATTGGCCTCTTGATAAGCTACCACCCCCACAGCGCTAACAAAAGTGACGGCCAAAATGCCAATGCCAATCAAGTAATGGCGAGTGTCTGTTTTCATGTCGCTCTCCTTAAAAGTTAGGTGTGCTGTCGATCATCTTAAACAGGTCGTGCGGAGCAGGGCTCCACTCTCTCAAGTCCTTGGCCGGAGGGATCAATACTTTAATGGTCTCGACATACGGACAGATAGCCAAGGCCGTGTCTGTCGCCCCACGAATCCCGACCTCATCATTATCGGCGATAATAAAGACTCGAATATTCGTTCCAGTACTGGCCGATAATAGCTTAACTAACTCTTTATTTCCAGTTGCACAATTCAATTTCCCCAAGGCGGGTATGTTTGTTAAATGGTGGGCAAATGCCGTGTCTGAAAAGCCCTCACAAATAAGCAGACTGGGCGGAGTAGGGTTAAAGTACATGGGGCGAATCAATCCCATCTTACTCCCACGTTCATTCTTCTTAAACCCATTCGGTTTTCGTTTCTGGATGCCCACAATCCTACCGTCCCATTCAGAAATAGGAATCGTCAAAGAACCATCGGACGGGTCCACGCCACAGCCATATTTATACAGAACGTAGGGTGAGACTTGAAGCCGATGTTCCCACAATAACTGCTGGTCCTGCCGGTCTGCCAATTCTCGCTGCCAGGTTGCTGCCAAATGTCGGAAGTTGACATCAACCGGTGGGCGTGGTCGCACCGGCTTGCTCGCCTTCGCCTGTAACTCCATATCGGGCTTGAGGATGTGCAACCATCCCGCCCCACCAGCCTTCTTGGTGCTGACAGTGCGGCAACAGATAGCGGCGGTAGCATCTTCATTGATTAGACAACCATCCGTCCAACCGTACCCGTTATTGTGTCCACACACCGGGCATAAAATCCGTAAGTCCCTGGTCCGTTTCATTATCAATACTCCGGCTTAACTGCCAGCCCGTTCCGCCCTGGCCCCGACATAATAAACGACACTACTTCAATTGGATATTCGTTTCCCGCTACCGACACTAAGACTTCATAGTCCAGGTCATCGTACTCCCTTAGTAAGTGTGTTATTAGTTCACGGATTGTCATGTCCCAAACTCCTTAAATGTTTTTGGTACGGGAAAGTAAGTAGCATACTCTCCCAACCAGGCACACTGCACCTTCCCAGTCGGTCCGTTTCGCTGTTTGCCCACAATAATAAAGGCTTCACCATCGTCTACCTCGTCTTGCTGTTCTTCATATAGAGCGTAGTACGCTGGGCGATGCAGCAACAGCACCAGATCAGCCGCTTGTTCAATGCCTCCCGTCTCCCGTAAATCGGACAATCGTGGCGTGTGGTCCTGTCTCTTTTCCACCTCTCGATTGAGTTGACACAGCGTAATGATTGGGATATTCATGCCCTTAGCCAGGTCTTTCAACTGTTTACAAATTGTATCCAGTTCTTGATACCTGACCATCTGGCCCCCCAAGTCCATCAATTGTAGATAATCAATGAAGATAATATCTTGAGGGTCTTGTTCCAACTGTGTCTTCACCAACATTGGAGACAAGCACGTGGTCTCATCAATCGAGATATTCATTTTCTGCAATTGAGATAGAGACACGCGGACCGCTTCTCGTTGCTCATCATCCAACATGTTCTTTCGTAGGGCCGACAATGGAACTTTTGCGTGGGCAGAGATCAATCGCAACATTAGCATGTGAGTACTCATTTCCAAGGAAAAGATTCCGACTTTCTTCCCAGCCAATGCAGCCTGTAATGCCATCTGTACCATCATTGCCGT
>JAQUQE010000113.1 GCA_028716225.1 Dehalococcoidales bacterium
AGTAATACCGAAACGGGGTGAACCGATGGCTAAACAAAGCCCACGAAACAAACTTATAAGCGCAGAGGACAGGGAATTTATTGCCGACGTATACGCCGATTATGAAGCATCAAAGGAATTAAAGCCTATCGACGACTGGCAGAAATACGACGAATATGTCGAGGATAATCAATGGGGCACTGCCAACGCCAAGGACAAATGGAAGCCTAAGCCGCAGCTTAATATCTGCTGGAAGGTGCTGCGCTCTATCCATGCCAATATGACAAACGGGCGGTTTTCCGTGCTTGTAACCTGCAAGCGTCCCTTGTACGAGGATATTTCGCAGAATGTCAGCGATGTTATCGAGTACTACTGGGACGCGCTGGACATGCACCGCAAGATGTCAGAGGCGGAATGGATGAGGCCCAAGCTGGGGAGCGTTGTCCTAAAGGCCGTTTGGAACCCCAAGCGGAACGACGGCGCGGGAGACCTGGACACTTTTGTCGTCCACCCGGCAAACTTCTTTCCCGATCCGAACATTACCAATCCCTGGGACTTGCAGAAAGGGGACTTTATAGACTTCGTTCATCCCAAGACGGTTAAATACGTAATGCAGAAGTACAGTAAAGAGGCCGATCCACTTTGCAAGTACACGAAGGAGCAGCTAAAAGACCTGCTCATCCCGGAAAGCTCCTTTTCCGATACCGAGATATACGGGGATAATGTAACCGGCATTACCGGGCGCACTCCTACATCTATTACCGGCACGGAAAAGACCTACCGATCGCTTAACCACCGTGACCGTGTAAACCTTCACGAGTACTGGTACAGGGACGACAATAACAAGCTGCAGGTGGCGTGGCTGGCGGGCTGGACACTGTTAAAAGACAGCAGGGACGACCCGGAGATGGAAAAGGAAGGCTATTACAAGCACGGGCGTTATCCCGTCGTTATTATCCCCTACGTGATGAAGGACAAGCGGTTATGGGGCAGGAGCGAGATGCAGTCCCTTATCGGGCTTGACGGCAAGCGGGACGGCCTGCAGGACATCATTAACAAGATGATCCAGGACTTCCTTGTGAGTTTGAAAACGACCGGGCAGCCGCAGATGGCTTATGAACACGGCAGGATAAAAGAACCGCATAAATGGACAAACAACCCTGAACTTAAAATACCCGTTAAGGGGAATCCCAATACCGCGTTAAAGATGATACAAGGTCAAATTACGGACGTTATGCCCGCTGTAGAAACGTTTTTAACCCACGTTGACCGCATTACCAACCTGTGGGACGTAACGCAGGGCAGGGGGACAAGCGCGACCAAGACGGCGAGCGGGACGCTGGCACTTTTGGAACAGGCCATGAAACCGATGCTGGACGTGGTTACGACCATGCAGTACGGGCTGCGCGAGCTTGCCGAGATATGGCTGGAACACCTTGCCGAATTCGTTACCGTGCCGAGAGAGTTTGTGCTTGACAGGGGCAGCGGCAATTACAAAGTATTCGAGTTTAACCCGTCTGAAATACTCCATGCTCCCAAGCGCATGATGGACGAAAGCGGGCAGGTTGTAAACATGTCGGAAGATCAGCGCGTAGATGCCGACAGCATGGGCGAGACGCGCAAGCTGTATTTCAATATTGATATTGACGTTGGGGCTACACTGACCATTACCAGGGCATACCTTGTCGAACTGGGTATGAACCTGTTCGAGCGGCAGGCACTTGACCTGCCGGGGCTGTATAAGCTCCTGCCGGAATTCCCCGGCAAGCAGGACGCATTAGAGCGCATGACGCAGGCTATGGAGGCGCAGGGGCAGGAACAGCAGGGGATTCCCGGCATGGATGAGTTCATACAGAGCCTACCGCCGGAAGTGCTAATAATATTACGGGAGATGCCTCCCGAACAGCAGGAGGAACAGGTGCAGGCCATGATGCAGATGCAACCTGAGCAGTTGGAGGCGTATATTGCTGAAATGTTAGGGGGTGGACAGGCTGCCATATAAATCTGATGCCCAGAGAAAATATTTTCATGCCAATAAGAAGAAGTTGGAGCGGCAGGGGGTAGATGTTGAAGAGTGGGACAGGAAGAGCAAGGGCAAGAAGCTGCCTAAAAAAGTGAAGAAAAACAGATAATCGCCTGATAAGGCGGTTTTTTTATGCCAATAGAGGCCGCAACTACCCCGTGCGTTATCGGGGCTAAATTAGCCGAACCAAGGCGAGGAGGTATTATCATGTCCCTACCCGGACAGAGAATATTCGACCTTCAGTTATTTGCTGAAGAAGAAGCCGAAGAAGCCGAAAGCACACCAGCCGAAGGCGAAGAATCGGAAGAAGAGACGGAAGAAGAGACAGAAACCAAGGAAGAATCGCAGGATACCGAAACCGAAGGCGCGCCGGAAGAAACACCAGCCGAGAAAACGGAAGAGTACGACGAGATCATCTTCAACCGTCAACCTGTAAAAATACCGAAATCGGAGCGGCAGACCTACCTACAGAAAGGCTATCACTACGATACGGTAAGGCAGGAGCGCGACCGCGTGCTTGCCGCAATAAAAGCGCTGGGTTATGACAGTGTGGAAGCCTTTGACGAGGCGGTACGCAGGCAAAAAGCGGAGCAGGAAGCCTACGACAAGGGCGAAGATCCCGAAACCTACTATCAGAGGCAGCAGCAGGAGGAGAGAAATAAGAAGCTCGAATCCAAGCTGACCTTTTTCGAGCAGAAGGAACGGCTTTCTGAACTGCACCCGCGCTATAACGAGGCGTTTTATAACCAGCACAGGAAGGAGATTGAAGGTTTAGCCCAGGAAATGACCGGCGGTAACCTTGTCCATGCCTACAGCATGGTCTTGTTGGACAAATTAGACGACTACATTCGTCTTTCTACCGCCGCAAGTACGCAGAAAGCCTCTGAAATCGCCGAAAAAGCGGTTAAAGACTTTCAGCGTCAGTCAAAAAGGGGAACCGAGCCTTCCGACGGCGCGCCTGTAAACGAAGAACGCCTCGATCTAAACGATGAAGAGTTGGAATGGGCCAGGAGACGCGTCAACCAGGGACATTACAAGTCCATTAAGGAGGCGTGGTCATGGCTAAGAGGCAAGAAAAAGTGATAAGGAGTTGAGAAACCATGTTTGTACCTGCATACAGGGAAGGCGGCGGGCCTATAGAGGCGCGCACTTTTTGTATTGCAAGCGGGACTGCTATTGAAAAGGGTGAAATCGTTAAAATCACACCCGGAACCGGTATCGAAGCGGTAGCCGGGAC
>JAQUQE010000114.1 GCA_028716225.1 Dehalococcoidales bacterium
CTTACCAATTCTAAACATCTTGGTGCCGCAAACGGGGCAAATCCCCTGAGTAGCGGGTCTTCCGTTCTTCATGGTAATGCTCTTGGGGTTCTTCATTTCCTTCTTGGCTTTACATTTCATACAGTATGCTTGCATAGGTTACCTCCCTCCATAGTTTTCCCTGAGCTTAAACCACTCGTAAGGTAAAGTCAATAGGCACTGATGTAATGATAAAGAAAAAGGCCTGAGGAAATTTCTTCCCCCAGGCCTTTCAAATAAATCGGATTCCTTTAGAACTCGAATAGCTCCGGCTGCTCGGCTTTGCTTTGTACTTCGGCTTCCTCCCTTTCTATTCGTCTATCCGCTCTCTCCCGTTCCTGCCTTACCTTGACCCGCTGACAGTATATCCAGTCCTTCAGCCTCTTAAGCTCACCCATCTGGTAATCATCAAGGCTATCTACCCGGATATCCTCCGGCATCTGGCCACCCTTATGACGGGTATAGGTCCTGGTAGAAACATAAAGATATATCCGGCTCCAGTCGTGATCCATCGGGAAACTTAGTCCGGCGGTATAGAGATAGGCGCAGGCCTCGGCATCAGTACCAGTTTCCACTTCGCCCTTAGAGGCTTTAATACCCATCTCCAGCCTGTCCAGCGTGATGGCTCCCTTAATCCAGTCGGGCAAGGTATCCCCCCATCCCCCAGGGAATACCAGAATCGGGTCAGTGAATATCCCCACGATATCACTTACCATATCACCTGTTTTTGGCACAAAAACCCTCCTATATTTTCTTTATTTGAACTCATTAGCCGACTAATACCGGCTGCCGGCCGTAGCTGGCAGTTTGTCTCTCCGCTTCTACTGCCCCTTCTGGTAAATCATTACGGACAGCCTTAATTGAGGACTTGATGTAGTCTATCCGCTCGATATCACAAACAAGACGTAGCAGGCGCTGATCGAGATACTGGGGCAGGTTGGGTATGTTCCGGGCTTCGTTAGCCACAGCCTTGGCCTGCGCAAGCGGATCAGCGGCCTGGTCTACCATCTCCTCTACCATGTCCATCGCCTCACTTACCAGTAGCGCGCTCCACTTAATGGGCACAATAACCCCCTTTCAATTACTGATTTACTCCTGACCCTGGCCACGCAGAAACAAAGAGGGAGTATCACTCCCACGCACTGGAGAGCAATACCCCCTCACTTACAAAAAATAAGCACAAAAAGGGTGCTTCACAACACCCTCTTTGTGCGTGTCTTTCCTTTGAGTTCAAGCGTTCAGTTTCAGGCTACAGCGACCGGCTCTTTTACCTTGCCCTTACGCTTCGGCTTACTCTCTTTGATTACCGCTTCAGCTTCAGCGACGGCGTCGGTCTCTACCTCTACCTCTGGCT
This sequence comes from Dehalococcoidales bacterium, assembly GCA_028716225.1. Lineage (NCBI taxonomy): Bacteria > Bacillati > Chloroflexota > Dehalococcoidia > Dehalococcoidales > Dehalococcoidales bacterium. Next base: position 1,373 of record JAQUQE010000114.1, read on the forward strand.
CGGTTTCAGCTTCCGGCTCGGCTTGTGCTGGCTCCGGCTTAACCTCACTGGTGAGCATTGGCATTACCACCAACTTGTAGCCGTTAGTGGTAAAGAGCGCTGGCGACTTGCCGTCGGTGAGCTTTAGCTCTGCCATCCCCCCGCAAGCCTTAAGCGCTTCGGCTAGATAGCTACCATCAAGCCTTATCCTTACCTCACCCTGAGTTTCGGCGCTTATCTCGGCGTTTCCCTTATCATCGGGATTAGCCATTACTATCTTACCGTTACCGATGGTAAGGTCAATCGGATGTGAATTGGTATCGGATAGGGCTTTCAGTGAGTTTACCGCACTTATCGCCTCGGTAGTATCAAAGCTGGTAATACAGTTATGCTCCGAGGGGATTAGCTTCTCATATTCGGGAAACTTGCCGTCATCGCTAATCCACTTGTAGCGGACTAGCTCGGTATCAAGTATGAGAGACTTTAAGTCCTCACCCTCGAAAGCTAACCTTACCCGCTTCGCTCTCCGTAAGGCGCTCGATATCCCCTTAAGCTCTTCTCGGTTGACTAAAGCCTCACCCTCTCCGTCGTCATAATCAAGGGAAATAACGGAAAGCCTAAAGCCATCGGCACTCACCAGATAGAGCTTACCCTCTATCGCCCTAAAGAGGACACACTGTAGTATCGGTCTAGTGTCCTCTCTAGCTGTAAAGGGTAATACCCTTGATAAGGCTTCGGCTAGCTCCAGCGCTCCGAGGTTAGGCTTGACCGAGTTATTCGGGCTTATCCTTACGTCGCACAGGGTAACCGGCGTGTTATCGCCAATCCACTGGCTATCGGCAAGGTAACTGGTATTGGCTCCACAAACCACTTTCAGCGTTTTATCGGTAACCCGCAACCCGCTGGCATTACCGTTAGACGGCGTTATCTTGACGACGTTAGAACCGCCTAAAGCCTTAAGATAGGTAAGGAAACCTCGACGCCCTAGAGTAACGTCGTTAAGTAGCGTTACCCGCTCGGAGAGCGCTCTCTCCAGAGCGTTTACCAGCACCGCCTTGTGCGCTACGAAACCCTCACCTGAACGCTTGCCCTCGATATTTAGTTGTTCTATTTGGTTTCACCCCCTGTTTAGCTACTCGGTAGTGGGCAAGGCTGCCGGATAGCTTTTAGTAGTAAGCTACCGATTACCCGCAACCCGCTGGCATAATCAGCGCTCCCACTATATATACTGTAAATAGAGGGTGAAACGTTATCATCCCGCTACTAAAATCTTTTGCTCTCGTTTCCTATACCTGTATAGGTAAAGCCTTTCGTATGAGGTCAAGGCTTCCCCCCTTTGCTTTTTGCGGGCAATCTGAACTAGCCGTATCGGGCAACCGAGTAGCCACGTTTTAGCGTCAAGCCACGCCGAGAGGTCAATCGCCTTATCATCGGCGATGGTATCAATCAGCTCGGTGGTCTCTCCGTCTCCGTTAGTTATCTCGGTATCAAGGCTTAACATCGTCGGCTTACGGGTCTCTTGTCTCCAGTATAGGGCTACCACTAAAGAGGCAATACGGTAAGCTCTCGGTATCGGTATTGGCTTGCCGTCTCTGGCTCTGGCTTTGGCTAGCTCGATTATGATATTATGCCTAATATCCCCTCTATCCTGTGCGGGCACTTTGTGCTCAAAGCGGTGAGCGACTTGATACCAGTTAAGCCACTCACCGGAAAGCCTGGCATAGGATAGGGGGCTTTCATCTTGCGGACACGCTAACGCTGTAGTCATTCGCTTATCCCCCCTGTCATTACTAGGGCAAGCGCTCAGGTCAAGGTTTCGTTCTATTCAACTGTTAAGGTGCGCTTTATGTTTACAGCTTCAGTATTGAACAAAAAGCGCT
>JAQUQE010000115.1 GCA_028716225.1 Dehalococcoidales bacterium
ACGTGGGAATCGGCACCACCACTCCTTCAGCGAAATTAGCTGTTACTGGCAATGCCATGATAGATGGAGACTTAAGCTTCCTCGGAGACCAGACTATATCGGGGTCCGGCACTCTCACCTTAAACCCCGCAGGCAACCTGGAGCTCCAGTCTTCAGCCAACTACATCGACGAAGAAGGCAATCTGGTGGTGTCTGGCAGAGTGGATGCAGACACCCTCCAGTATTCTGGCAGCATCACCATCAACGCCACTTCGTCCGGAGCCACCGCCGTCCTTGTCACCAACGCAGACGGAAGAGCTGTAGCCGACCTCCAGATCGAAGGGGACATCGAAGTTCAGGGAGGAAAGCTCACCTTGGCTGACGGAGAAACCATTTCAGCTGAAACCTCAGACCATATTATCATCACTTCCGGAGGAACCCAGGTCTTAGACATCATATCCGGAGGCGTGAATATCACAGGCGGCGCCACCACCTCAGACAGGCTGTATGTTACAGCCGGCGGAGCTGACATCACGGGCCGGGTGGACATTGCAGGCCTCACTACCATCGCAGGCGACGCTTCAATTACAGGCAATGTCACCACCACCGGAGCTCTGGTGGTGCAGAACGGAGCCGACATTGCAGGAGTCCTTTCTTCAGACCAGCTGACGGTTTCCGGCCAGACCGACCTTCAAGGGAGCGTTTTAAATACTGCAGGCAACTTTACCATATCTGACACGGTTGACATGTCAGGGGACCTGAACCTTACGGGAAACTCGGCTTCCGTCGCTTTCTCCGGCACCGGAGACCACCTGCTTTCTGTAACCTCGGGAACCCTTAAGCTGGGCACCAGCACTTTAGCGGGCAATGTCACCGGAGCGGGATACCAGATCAGCGGCCTCGGGCAGCTGACAGTCGACAATCTGAAAATGGACGGCAACACCCTCGAGGCTGCCAGCGGAGACCTGGTGCTGGATTCCGATTCCGGCACGACCCGGATATCCGACTCGCTCATTATTACAGGCCTTCTCGAGGTGCAGGGAGACTTTGCCAGCTCCTCATTTGCCGGCCAGGTGGAGCTGTTTGGAACTCCCGACGGAACCGCCGTCGACCAAGGCTCCCTTTACGTCAATCCCGCCACTGCCGGGGTTAACAACACCCTGCTGGGCGTGGCAGTCAGCGACGTTCAAAAGATGAGGTTCGATGCCGAAGGGGACATGGAAATATCGGGCACCTTCTCTTCCACGGGAGCGGGGACTTCCCAGTTTTCCGGCGGATTGAGCGTTCTCGGCGGCCTTGCTCTCGGAGACGAGGCTTCCGACATCATCGATGTCGGAGGCAGGTTTTCTTCCAGCCTGGTGCCTTCCGAAGACGCAGCTTACACTCTTGGTTTGCCCGACTACAGGTGGTCGAATTTCTATGTCGCGACAGCCACCATCGACAATCTGATAGCGGGAGGATCCGCTTCCTCCACTTTTATCATCAATACAGGCAACACTTCAGCTGATGCGGAAGATTCCCAGCTGGAATTTGAAAGGGGATCTGCCTCCCCAAACGCTGTTTTCAAATGGAACTCTGCTCAAGACAGATTCGAGTTTAACGACTTTTCTGTCTACATGGCAAACAGCCTTAACGTGGCCGGCGACGAAACTTCTTCCTTTGCCGGTCCCGTCTTGTTTGCGGGCACTCCCTTGGGAACGGGAGTCGGACAAGGGTCCCTTTACATCAATCCTTCCTCCGGCCTTTCCGATTACACCGTTTTCTCCGTTGCGGTTAACGACAACGAAAGATTCAGGGTGGATGCCGAAGGAGATACCACCGTCCAAGGTTCTTTGGGAATCGAAAACTATATTTACGACATCACCCAGGACACTCTTTTGATTAATGACGACTTGCAGGTTGAAGGAGGGGACATCAAGGACGCGGGGGGAAACATCAGGATTACCTTAGGCGCCACCAACACCATTACAGGAAACCTGGCCGTTTCCACAGGCTACATCACCGGAGCCAACTCCGAGCAGATTATTCTCGGGGCCGTCGACAACAAGGTCCAGGTGGTCAGGGGAGGCTCCACTTACACCGTCTGCGACTCTTCGGGAAACTGCCAGTCGGCCGACGGAGGATACATCGGAGGCCTGGGCAATGACAACTACCTAACCAAATTTACGGGAAGCTACTCTGTCGGAGACTCTATTGTTTACGACAACGGCAGCCAGGTGGGAATCGGAACCACCACTCCTTCCCGCAAGCTTACCGTAGAAGGCAAGATTTTCGCCGCCGAGCAGGGAACGGCTCCAGGAGAGGTGATTACGGCGGGAAGAATACTGACAGCGGGCACGGGGCTTTCCGGAGGAGGTGATTTGACCCAGGACAGGACCTTTTCTGTCGACTACGGTTCTGCCGCCGGCACGGCTGTTGAAGGAGACACCCAGGTTACAGTCACCGCCGGAGACGCCGTTACCGGAGGGGGAACCATTACCCTCGGAGCGGGGGGAAGCGTCACCTTGAACCACCAAGACACTTCCACTCAAGCTTCAGTCGACAACTCAGACGGTACCGTCATACAGGATATTACCTTGGATACCTACGGCCACCTTACTGCCATTACCTCCTACGACTTGGACAACAGGTATTACACGGAAACGGAGTCTGACTCCAGGTTCGTCAACGTTACGGGAGACACAATGTCGGGCAACCTTACCATGACGGGAACCGCCGCCAACGTTATCTTGGGCTCCAACTGGCTGTCCGGGGACGGAGACGACGAGGGAGTATATGTAGACTCCCTGGGCCAGGTGGGCATCGGCACCACCACTCCCCAGGAAGCCTTGAGCGTGGCGGGCAATATCACAGGTTCCGGCAATTTGGTGTTAAGCGGCACCGTAGATACCGGACAAGGCGCCACGGAAGTATATTTAATGGACCAGGACGTTCAAACCACCGATGCTGTCGCTTTTGCCACCGTTAACACCGGATACGGAGACAACGAGCTATATGCCATGGACCAGCCCCTCAGAACAACAGACAGCGTTGCTTTCGGAAGCCTAGCCCTTACTTACGGCCTTTCCGCCGCCACCGGCACTTTCTCTGGAGCTTTAACGGCAGACTCTTTCACCGGAACCGTTAATCCTTCCAATATTCCTCTTTCCAGCACCAATATTTTGGTGGGCAACGCTTCCAACCTCGCTTCTTCCACTTCAGCCCTGGTTGTTACGGATGCGGGCGACGTGGGAATCGGCACCAC
>JAQUQE010000116.1 GCA_028716225.1 Dehalococcoidales bacterium
TCGACTTTTCTCATCTTGGCGCCGAAGATGCTCATGAGAGTGGCTGCTACGCCGATGCCCAGGAAGGCCCAGGTAGCATACTTCTTCCAGATTTTGTTGGCTGCCAGTGTGCCTTTCTTGACACGATTGTCATCCAACCAGTCGCAAAGGGTAACTACGCCGCCATAAACTAATTCACCAGTGTCTTGTATCTTTAACATATGACACCTCCTTACTATTTGTTACCCTCCGATCGACCTTTACTTCCGGAGGTTTGGGGGGATTAGCACCCCTCCTAATAAAAGGGAAGCCGGGGGGCGACCCTTCTCTTTAGTAAGAGCGCTAATCCCCCCGGCTTCAATTAATAAACTGATTATTAACTTACATTAATTAATACTGTAATATGTAAAGTTATATTTGTCAATACTTTTTTAAACTTTATTGTAGCTCACTGACAGATTGCTAAAGACAGCCTCTTCACTGCCTCCTCCCCCACTGCCTCCCACGATATGAATATCATCCACAGGTCCGTAAGCATATAAATCGGCCCCGGGAATATTGATAATTTTTATATATGCCTGGCCGTATTCCGAGCCAAGACCAGATGACTTCCAGATGTCCACAATATTACTGGGAATAGGCAGGTCCACGGTAATTATCATCTGGGTATCTACGGCATGAGCTGGAATAGACTGGACATTGACATCTTTGGCGATGACTTCATCGAATACCAATGAGAGCAATTTACGGCCGATTGCCACATGGGCCTTTGCCCCGCTATAAGCAGCCCCCTGATGAAAGAATTGGGCCGTAAATCTAATTGTATTACCGCCAACAATTTCCAATTAAATCACCTCCGTTGACATTAACTCCAGATCGCTGAACTGGGCCTGGGGCAGTTGACCAAGTGCCACCGATACACTCTTGTCATCATCGAAATGATAAGTCCCGTCCGTACCGTAATAGTAGCTGTAACCATGGACCTTGACAGCTTTATCCGGCATAGTAAAATATGCTGCGAACTCGCCGATTGTGCTGGGATCGAGAGTCATAGTGCGTTCTACTTCGAATGAAAGAGTTGGCCAGGGAGATATGCCGTATTCCAGAGCTCCGCCGACCATGACGGTGATAGGATAAGATTTAATATTCTTAATCCGGATAATAACGTCAACTCGCTCTCCCTGAGCTGCCTGGGAGGGAACAACAACCCCGGTGATTTGTGCGTTACTTGCCATAGCTTAACTTTCCTTTATCGTTATTGCGCCTTTAGTAACCAGTTTGCCGCCCTGGACATAATCAAGCCAGTCGGTGCCAGGTATCCCGATAAGAAACTCACTGTCGTAAACTCCGGGAGCCGCTGCAGCGGCCAATTCAAAGGGGATATCGAAAGTATAATCACCTGATCCGGAAAGAGAAACTACTTTTGTCCAGGTCATACCCTCCACATGATCGAACCCCAGGATGGACCTGTCATGACCGAGGGAAACTTGCAGTCTATAACTGGCGTCTGGTCCAGAGTAATGAAATTTGACAGTAGCTTTAGCCTCGGAACCCTGGGCGATCCCGGACTTGCCCTTGAAGTAGAAGTAAATACCGACGCCGGCGCCAACAATTCCAAGAACAACCACGGTGGGAACCAGCCAGTTGCTCCCGCCTTTATCCTGGATTACAATTACCTTGTCCTGTTGTTCGGTCTGCAGTGCCATTGCCGGGCCTCACTTACATATTAATATTATACCATTTATGTCAAGCTACCACACGAAATCAGTATTCTTGAGCAGATCGTCATAGTTACCTTGGGCAGTTAACCTAACAACATCCCCAGCAATAGAACTGATAGCTTCATAATGTGACCTATCGCCATCTTCGGCCCCGCTGTTATGATGAGCCACCTCATGAATGAATGTATCAACTGCCGAGCTGCCTCTATCAAGTTGATCGGTTGAGATATAGATATCCATCGTCTTGGTGCTATATAAGCCGGCGGTTCTAACCCTTTCACTGGCCGGGGGGATAACTGCTGCATGCACTTTTCTTTTGTCTACCCCTGACCTGGCTACATCCTCCGCAATTCTCCTGACTAAATTAAGAGAAGCTCTTTGACTGGCCGTCAATTTATTATCCTCAATAATAGCCACTTCCCGTAATTTATCCTGAGACTCCTCAATAAGTTTTTCATCCGTTTTAATAGCCTGGGCAAGTGCGCTTTTGACATACCAGCTCATAGATATAGACTTGTAGCCCAGATGCTTGACAGTGGCGTCCCAGCGATCAGTTGTCCTTAAAACCGCGTCTTCACCGAAAACGTTATTCCAGGCTTTCTGCCAGTAGATCTTATTATTACCAATATCATCCTGATAACTCTCACCGGATAAATGAGGAGCCTTATAACCCATGCCATACATTTGAATATTTCGCTCTTCCGAGTCAATAATGGGATAATCCCCCACCATTTTGAGAAAGGTTTCCAGCATATCAATATTGGTAACATTTGACCAGGCCCTGCCAATATCAACCCACATATCGCTTTCGTTCTTGGGTGCAAAGCGGTCCGGAGCCAGATCAAAACTCCATAGATTATAACTGTACTGGCCCTTAATATCCTTCATAAAGATATCGCGAACGTATATCTTGCTCTGGTTGTCTGTGTATTTAATATCGATAATCTGGTTTTTCCTTTGCACAGGCTCCCTGATCATACTGATGTTTTCATTGAGAATTGCCTTCTTGGGGAGATTAACGGCGAAATTCTCATGATAGTCCGAGCCCCGGTAACCGATGATGTGCCAGGTTGTCCCTTTGATCGGACTGGCCAGCGGGCGCCAAAGGGCAGCCAGCGACATAACTTTAGCATCGGCCTCCTGCTCTAAGAATATAATATGTAGCTCGCGGTCCCCGGACTGGACATAAACCGGATACCCTTCACGGAGAAGAGCCAGGGCGCCAATCTTCATACCCTCTCCGTACTTTCCGCGGGCCCACTTCTCTTTTAACTTAGCAGGGCCCAGCAGGAAAGAGCTGACAGCAATTCCCCGGCCTTTATCCGAGATGAATAACCCGAATTCATCCTGGCCGTAATCATAAGCCTCTCCCTCGTCCAGAGAGTTCTGCACGATCTCTCTGATGGCCTCCCATGTCCCCCATTCCTCCCGCCAGGTAGCAGTAGGACCAATAAAAATAATCCTCCAGCCCTGAGGCTGCCAGTCG
>JAQUQE010000117.1 GCA_028716225.1 Dehalococcoidales bacterium
TGTATCAGCGCAAAAGTTCTTATCTACCTGTGTACTCATGCCTCATCTCCTGCCAGAGTTTAGCAAGGTGCCAACTACATTTCTATCAGAATCTTGTCACTTTCAACTCTTACGTTATATGTAGTAAGCTGTCTCGGTGACTTCAGTATCTTACTCACCTTCGCGAGAAGCCCTGACCCCTTTAACCAGCGAACCACCTGACCATTCCTCAAGTCAAATTGGGAACCATGTAGAGGACAGGTGACAATTGACCCTTCCAGTTTTCCACTCGAAAGTTTTCCTCCCATATGCGGGCAACGGTTATCAGCAACGTAGTAACTGTCCCCAATCCTGGTCAGAAGAACTGCCCTGTCCCTGACTAAGACCTCCTTCATAGCTCCTTCTTCGAGTTCACCGGTTTTACCGACTTCTACAAAATTACTCATCAAGCTCACCTCATATTAGTACTGACCTACTTATATTCGATAAGTTCACCAATTATGTTGATTATATCCGGTACAACAAAGAAATGGGACTCCTGCTTAAGCATCCGTACGCTTGATGAGTATTGCACTGGTCTGAGCAGCCAATGACGATGCGTTATCGCCATTTCAGGTGCCTCCAGCGTCAAGACGGCATTCAGCACAAGATCCCCTTTCATGCTCGTTTGTCTACTTTACCTGACCCTGATGTTCATTTTTTCTGTCTACCCCACTTCCCAAATACCGAAGGAAATAATGTATGTGGAATGAATTTAGTATATATACTTAAGGAAACTAGTTTTTATGATAATACTGTCGTTTCTCAGGTTATATGACCACCCTGTCTCAAGTTAATGTTCCACCTCTATTCTCATGCTAATGTGCCACCCCGGGTGCACTTAAAAAGTAGTATCACACAGTTACCACCTCCCCGGCAAGGTCTTTAGTGGGACGGAGCATAGACCGGTAACTTTTACCGGTCAGGGTAATCATATGGGCGCCGCTAATCAGGCGGTCGAGGGCACTTTCCGCGATGACAGGGTTGGGGAAGAGGGGGTACCAGTCTTTGGGCGCCCGGTTGGCGGTGACTACGAGGGAGCTGTTGCGGTGACGGCGGTCAATGAGTTCATAAATGTCCTCAGCCTGGGTCTTGGTAAATTCTTTCATGGCGAAGTCATCCACTATGAGTAGATTTGGCTTCAAATAGCGCTGAACTCTCTTCTCCCAGGTTTCATCAGCACGTCCGCCGCCCAAATCGGCGAGAAGACGGCTGGCTTTCATAAACAGGACGCTGTGTCCCGTCCGGCAGGCTTGATGTCCCAGTGCCTGGGCCAGGTGAGTCTTACCCACACCCACCGGGCCGCACAGAATAACCGATTCCTTGCGTTCGATAAAATGGCAGGTAGCCAGTTCACGAATATACTGAGCCGGCAGCTTGGGATTGAAATTAAAATCAAAGCCTTCCAGGCTCTTCTCTTCCTCAAAGTGAGCCCGGATAATCCGGGTGGCCAGTCTCTTATTCTCCCGGTGCTGCACTTCATCCTCCAGTAGCAATTCAAGAAATTGGGTAAAGTTTACGCCGTCTTTCTGTGCCTGGTCCAGTCTTATATCCAGGGTTTCTAATACGCCGCCGAGCTTCAGTACCCTCAGCTTGTTTTCGATTTGATGTTTATCAGTCATCGATTTTCTCCCTTAAATTTTGATTGAGCCGCATAATTCTTCAGGACCGCGTAGAAAAGCCCCCGCTTCCCTGATCGGCTCAGATACCAGAGTTTGCTTATCCAGATCCCTTTCCAGGATGGTTTTCACGGTCCGGTAACAGGGGTCACCGAAGGCATTGGCCCGGGCACAGGCTTGCTCCAGTCTCTGAGGTCCGTACTTTTCTTCCAGCCTTAAGATACCCTGGCACTGGCGCAGGTAGTGGAAAGCATGAAGTTTCAGCAGACCATCAATGGTCTCCGTAGTGGCGGGACCAATAGTGCCGGCTTTATGCCGGTACCACTGGGGAGTGCGCTGGAAAAAGGCGGCTTTCTCCGGCGGATAGTCATTCCAATCGGTAACTCTTTTGCCTTTAGTTCCTCTGGAATGGGTCTTGATCAAATCAGAATCGAGGTAAATCTCAACCGTTTTACTCCCCAGCTTGACGGCCACCGTTTTTCCCACGTACTGGTAAGGGACGGAGTAGAGAGTACAGCTTACCTGGATATGGCAATCGAGAGCCACTTTAGCTTGATGCCAGGTAACAATTTCAAACGGCGTGCTTGGTAATGGCCGGAGCGCTTTTTCTTCCGCCAGACGAAAGGTGTTTAACGGCGGTTGGTATGTAGTGCCGTGCTCTCTCATCCCGGCGACTCGAAGACACCACTGTGCCGCCTGCCGGTTGATTTCTTCGAAGCTGGTGAAATTCCTGCCCGACCAGAAACTGTCCCGGATATAGGGGATAGCCCGCTCTATCCGCGCTTTATCCCGGGGTTTGGCACTTCTGGCCGGGTCGATAATGATTCCGTAGTGATGAGCCAATTCTTCATAACCCTGGTTAAACCTGGGATCATAGAGATCGGCTTTAATCACCCCGGTCTTTAAATTATCCGGAGTAATTCTTAAGGGGACTCCGCCGAAAAACTGGAAGGCTAGCACGTGACACGTCAGCCACTCCCGCTGGTCCATCCGGGTAACGACCCGGACAAACATGTGCCGGCTAAAAGACAGTATCAGAGCAAAAGCCCAAAGCCGGCATCTTTTGCCGGTCTGCGGGTCCTGCCAGGTACCCAGGTAACCGAAATCCACCTGGGCTTCATCGCCGGGTGGCGGGTCATCACGCCTTATCGTTATACGCGGTTTCTTCCAGGCGTCAGCCAGAAAACAGCTCAAATAGCGGTAAAAACTGGGCCGCGATATCATCAATCCCTGTTCATCGCGCAGCCTCTGCCAGATCGTTGAGGCTTTAGTGGTGGCTAAGGCTGCCCTGATTTCGTCCTGGTAGGGAAGAAGTTTAGCAAATACTTCCGAGCGCGTGGATGGGTCCGGTGGCTTGGGAATTACCTCTTTAAGAAATGCCTTCCATCCCTGTGGCGGTATGGGGTCTCCCTGACGATAACCCCTGGCCTCAGCGGCATAAACATATTTACGAACAGTGGCCCTGCAGACACCGAGACTGCGGGAAATGGCACAGATACTCCTGCCCGCTTGCCAGTGCTCCA
>JAQUQE010000118.1 GCA_028716225.1 Dehalococcoidales bacterium
GGCAACGTTCCAGGTTACAAAGCGCACCCGTTTGCACACCACAGGCGAGTAGGAATTTGCAGTGTCCACCGCCGCGAATGCCAGCCGCGCCAACTCTGCTGCGTCTTGTGTCTGCGGTTTCAGCCAAGGCCAGGTCGGCAATTCCGCCAGAAACGCCTTGACCTGTTCGGTCTGTGGTCCTAGCGGGTCGGACAACTCCCGCAGGACAGTTAGTCTTTTGCATCGCAGCTTGTCCTCGTCGCGGCAGATGATGTCGCTGTCGGCGGCCTCCACCTCCAGGAGATGGCACTCGGTCAGTGGACTATGCAAATAGTACAGACCATCGAGGCGCCTGATGTTGGCGTGTAGACCGCGACCGCACACTTTCTCGGTCGGCGGGTCACAGTCGTCCTGTTCGACGACTCGTGGATACGGCGGGCCGTAATTGACCTTCCCCGAGTAGAAATCGGTATAGTCGCCGCGGACGTGTTTGTAAGCGATCATCGCGCGGCTTTCCTGACGGTCTCACGGCGCATCATCTTCCCGTCGCCTCCTCTTTCGTCGCAATGAACTCCTCCCAAACTGCGCCCAGCCAGCTTCGCATCCGCTCGTTCTGATAATTGGGTTGAAAGTGATTGCAGAATTGCTCCTTGCCGGGTTTCGCAGCAGGAACACATTTCATCAGAAACTTGTGCCATGATACAGGTTCATCGTGGAATGCACAGTGGCCAGCTAACATTACCCGCACCTCCTGCACACAACAATTTTCTCAATGGCTACAGTGCTTCCCCAGGGGTGTTTCTGCTCGATGACCTCAAGAGGGGAAAGACATTGCGGGCAAAGATTGTGGTTCTTCGCATACATTAAGACGGCTTCTTCGACGCAAGGCCTATAGGTTTGGTAGCTGTATTCCAGTGCACCCAACGGATCATCGCTGACCAACTCATATACCAATTCGGTTAGACGATTCTCGAAGTCAGTTTTCATTTTGGCCTGCCTGAGCCGAAATCAGAATGTGTGCGGGAGTCAAACCTAGGGGACGTGATAACCTTGCCAGGGCTGTTAAAGACGGGAGTCTCTGATCGGATTCAACCAAGGAAATGTAACCCTTCGTGTATCCGCTTCGCCGTGCTAGATCTTCCAGGGTTATGCCTTGTGATTGCCGATGTTTGCGCAACGCCAATCCCACTTTCATTCCCGCATCCCTCCTCCAGCAGGAAGTGCTTGCTAATGGGAGAATCCCCTGTCTTTTCTATCGCGCAGATAACATGCATATATCCCACGCTTCGAGACTAGACTAGCATAAACGGGGATGATCGGTCAAGCACTCTAATTGACGAATTAGCAACGAACCATAGACAAGTGTCCATCGGGTTGTTATGCTCATATGGTGAGATAGCAGGAGGGATGGTTCAAAATGGCGAAGGATATTCTGGTTGTCGCCCGAAAGGCTTTGCGGGATCGTGTGCTTCAGGCAAGCCCTGAGGAGTTGGAGGGTTTCCAGAAGACCGATCTGGCTGGTCGCTTGAGTTGGGCTTTGGAGTGGTTGAATCAACGCTATCAGGGCTTTACGCGTATTCCGCAGGCAGCGCGGATAGACTCAACACCACAGACCATATCGAACATCGTGGTTCGGAGGATCAAGAACCCGAAGTACGAGTTGGTCAAGCGACTGGCAGAAGACATGGGTCTGCCGGTACGGTTTCTCCTGGAGGGTATGATGGATTCAGCGGCGGATGAACTGGCAAAGACGATTGCAAAGATGCCTGACGAATTCAGAACGCGCCTGATTGTTCCCGAGAAAGCTTTGCGCCCTTACATCTTGACGGGCTTGCAGTTAGCTGTCCAGGCGTTTGATGCCCAGCTATCGCCAGAGATACTGAAGAGTTGTTTTGAGACGGCAAAGATGCTTCAGAAGTAGAGGGTTCGCGCTCATATGAGATGGACACAGCATGTTCGATCCCAGTCAAGACGTGCAGAGTCCATCTGCTGATTCTTTCAAGCGCCTCGAGTTGTGCGAAGCTTAGAACACAAGACGTAAGAACGCACAGCGCGGTTGCCTCATCGTGAATTGACTGAAGCTCTGCCTTCATTATCGCTAGAGCAGTCAACGGGGTTTGTTTTGCCTTCCACAACTCCTGCAGCCTACATTCGATTTGCTCTACTCGCTCAGCAGCGTTCGACAGTAACGGTTTTATCTTTTCTTCCGGGTTCATCTGTCAACGCCTCCGCTTGTATATAAATCTGGTAATAGGATACTAGGATATGGCTGTCTTCGCAAGCGACTTTTAGGCTCTCGGGTGATAGGCGTAAGACCGCTTCATATGTTCGGAGGTGACGTGTGTGTATATTTGGGTTGTCGCGAGTGAGGCATGACCTAACATCTCTTGTATCGAACGGAGATCAGCGCCGTTTTCATAAAGGTGTGTCGCCATCGAGTGGCGGAATATGTGCGGCGAGACTCCCTTTGCGTAACGAGCGACGACGCGCTGGGCCGTTCTGACATTTATGTGTCGTCGCGGATACTTTTTCGAGCGGAAAAGATACCCTCTTCGCCTACGAAGCGCGTGGATGGCCCTAGAAACCGTTTTTGACAACGGGACATATCTTTCCTTGGACCCCTTGCCGAAAACGCGAATGAAGCCATCCTCGTGCATGATGTCCTGCGCCTTCAGGCGGACGCACTCTGATACGCGCAAGCCGGCTCCGTAAAGCAGTTCCATAAGGGCTCGATCGCGCTTCGGCATATCCTGGTCAAGGATCGCGGCGACTTCCGGTTGTGTCAGAACCTTGGGCAATCGCAACCCGGGGCGCTTCATCCGAAATTCATCCATCGGGTTTCGCTCGACCAAGCCTTCCCGAATCGCCCAACGAAAGAACGAGCGGAGCACGGCGACCATCCTGCGATAGGCCGCCGGGTTCCCTTCTTCTTTCAACGCCGAAAGGAAGTGGCGAATCCGAACCCGCGTCTGTGGAAAGCCCGGGCACTCGGCAAAGAAACGGAGCAAATCCCGATTATATGCCTTGATTGTTAAGGGGGAATAATGCCGTGCCCGTAGATGGTTGAGGAATGCCGTCCGTTTGTGCATCCTCATCCCCCTTTCGCCTATATGATACCGCACGGCGCACGAAAGGGGAAGGGGTATCTTACT
>JAQUQE010000119.1 GCA_028716225.1 Dehalococcoidales bacterium
TTCTTGTTGCCGTTGGTATAAAGATAGTTCACGGTCAGCTTTCGCTCCTGCAATTGTCTCTCCCTTCCGGGCACAGCTCGGGGATCGTTGGCCGCCCCAACTTAAGCATGGCCCTATTAACAGTCGCTCATTGCCTTTCTGCGCTCTTCCTCGACCACGCCCAGCTCTTTGAAGTCCCCGAAGATTTCGGCCAGCAACTCATAATCACGCCCGCACAGCTTCACCCTGGCACCGTCGAACCAGTCCAGAAACCAGTATTCGATTTCTACGGGGTCCAGGTTTTCGTCCGTGAAAAAACGGAACTCGTCCTGAGGTCCGCCGTAGGAGAGCTGCCAGCGGAAGAAGCCGCGCTTCTGGTCGCTGAAGGTATCTCTGGGCACATAATCGAAGCACAGGCCGTACTCATCGAACTGGCCCAAGTCCTCGTCGCACGCTTCGGGGTCTTTGCGGTACAGCCGCCATAGTTTCCGTATGTCCGATATGCGATCCCTGAGTTCGTCCCGAACCTTGTCCTTACAGGTATTGACCACGTTAATCACCCCCTTCCCGCTCGTTGTTTTAGTCAAAAAAAGAGGCTATGCATCCCACGCACGGGGAGACATAGCCCCTGAAAAAAGCAAAAAAGCGGGGACACCCCCGCTTCCTTGCGTGATTGTTGTTTCGGGCTAAACGCTCTATAGGCTTATGCTGCTACCGGCTCTTTGGCTTTACGATGCTTCTTCTTCGGCTTCTCGGCATGGGCTTTGGCTTCCCTCTCGGCCTTCGCTTCGGCTTCTCTCGCTATCGCTTCCGCTTCGGCCTCGATGCGAACCTTCGGCTTTGACGGCATGACTACTGGCATAACCGCAAGCCGATAGCCGTCCACGGCGAATAGTATCGGCGTTTTGGGATTGCTCAGCTTGACCTCGGCCATTCCGCCCAGCGCCTTGAGCGCTTGCGTAAGATATGCGCCGCTGAGGGCGGTTTCCGCTTCCCCTTCAATCTCGGCCTCGACTTGAGCGCTTCCCCTGTCGTCCGTCGCCGACAGCGTCAACTTCCCGTCCATCAGAGCAAGGGTTATTGCCGATGTTCTGTCCAGCGACAGGGCGCTGAGGCTTGCTCCTGCCTTCATCATCTCCCGTGTATCGAATCGAGCCGCCGCTTTGAACTCGGCGGGGATTGCCTGTTGATAATCGGGGAATGTTCCGCTTTCACCCGCTAGTTTGTAGCGGATGGACTCGGTCTCGATGATAAGGCCGTTGCAGTCGTTGCCGTTGCGCTCAATTGCCAGCCGAACCCTGTGCGCCTTCTTCAGCGCCGTGATTAATCCCTTCAGCTCCTCGGCGGGAATCAGCGCTTCCGCTTCCCCGTCCTCGAAGTCTAGGGTTATCTCGGCAAGCCGATAGGCGTCGGATGTCGTAAGGGTTAGCTTCCCGTTGCCTTGAGCGAAACGCACGCAACCGAGAATCGGTCTCTGTTCCGTTTTGCCCGCCGCAAATGGAATAACCCTCGACAGAGCTTCGGCAAGCTCTAACGCGCCGAGGTTGGGGATAACCGAGCCGTTGGGCGATACCCTTATCTCGCAGATATCGCCGAAGCCGTCTTTGTCGGAGACCCATGCTTTATCGGGAAGATAGCCTGTATTGCTTCCGCAAACTATCCGTAAGCCTTTGTCGGCGGCCTGCGCTTCGCTAGCACCGCCGCTGGGGGTTACCTTGATTACGTTTGAACCGCCCAGAGCCCTCAGATAGTTGAGAAAGCCTTTGCGCCCAAGCTCTATATCGCCTATGCGAACCTTCGGCGCTTGCGCCCTCGATAGGGCGTTTGCAAGCCTTTCCCTGTGACAGATAAAGCCTTCACCAGAGCGTTTGCCCTCGATATTCAGTTGTTCCAATCTTCACCCCTCTTTAGAGAGTCAAGGCGTCGGGCATTACGCCACGCTCCCGCAGTAGTAAGCACCGGATACGCTGCGCTTCGCTAGCCGTAAACGGCGCTCCTACTTATATAATGAATTTGAGGGGGTAAAATCTCTACATCGCTAGCGGTTGCATCTCCCGCTTCCTATAGCGCCATAGGTATTGATGATCGGTTTGCGTTAGCGCTATTCCCGTTGCTTTCTTCTTGGCTATCTCTATCAGTCTCCTGGGACAACCTAACAGCCATGACTTTGAGTCAACCCACGATTCGAGGTTTAGAGCCCTATCATCGGCTATGGTATCAAGTAGCTCTATGCTATCCCCTTCCCAGTCCCTTACCTCATTATTGAGGCTTATTACCCTGCCGTTGCGCTTCTCGGCGTGCCAGTATTCCATCACTACGTAGCTGGCAACCCTTACCATTGCGCCCTCGGTCAAGGGTTCGTCGCCGTTCCTGCCGGCTACCTCGGCCAGTCTTACTATGATGCTATGCCTCAAGTCGTCCCTGTCCTCATATCGAGCCTTGTATTGAAATCTATCGGCAACCTCGCTATACTTCTCCCAGTCTAGTTCCATACTCGCTCCTTTCGGGGCGAGGCTAGGCTTCCCCAGCTAGCTAACTCCTGGCTGGGGATTTCTATATGCCTCGCCCGTTTGAGGGCAAGCGCCCTGGTCAAAGCTCCATCATTCTGTTGTTAAGGTGCGTTTTTTACAATTACAGCATTGCACGAAATGTCCTTTCGTTCACTCACAAAATGAACCTATATTTACATGAACGGCGACAAGAACGCACATTTGACGATTGCACAATTTGCGGGGCGAAACGTTCAATACGTAAATTTACACAGGAAAGGGGCTGATAGGCTTGCTTGTGAGGTTATCTGCAGTTGAGGGCTAAGCGCCGCCGTAGAGGGCAGCGTGGGGGTTCTTACAGGCAATCTCAGAAGATTCCCCGCCTTCTTTCTTCAAGAAGATAACCGAGGGCGTTATTATGCCACTTTTCTGCCTTCCGTCCGGTATTACGACTTTATATTCGATCTGAGGCAGCTTCTCCAGAAATATGGGCAGATACAGGCGATCGCCTTCAACCTCCCCGATAAGATTATCGATCAATAGAGAGAATTCACTCTCGCTGAACAGGCGATGGCCGCGTTCCCGCAGTTCATTTCTAACATCGCTTTCCCCTCGGTTCAACTCACGGGCCAGACGGGAAACGTTGA
>JAQUQE010000120.1 GCA_028716225.1 Dehalococcoidales bacterium
CCAGCGGCCCGCAATTCCTCAAGGTGCCCATGGAAGTCAAATACTCGCCAAGAATCCCGGTCATCTGCCGACCAAACTTCTAGCGTCTGCTGTGGGTTGTCCCACGCAAGGCGCTCAACATAGAGCAAGCCGCCGTACTTGAACAGCTTGATAGCCATGCCGATCACAGGCAGAAAGGGAAGTTCCCACTCTCCATCCAGCGCCATGAAGATACTGTCATGCTGACTGGTATACACTCGCCTGAAATACTTAACCCTCATTCTTTGTGCCACTCCCAATCATATACATCAAGCATAACCTCAACCCATGCCCTCGATGCGGGGTGTAACTGGATTTGCTCACGGTTCTTGAGATACCATCCTGCCGTGTCTGGATTGCCATACGCCCGCCCTGCCCCGCGCCAGTCAGCTAGCATCTCACGCAAGTACCGCTCTGGCATAGGTAGAGGAAATAGCTTGCCGTCACTCCGGGCGCTGTCTAGTGTCAGTAGCCAGCGTTGCCAGTGATGCTTATTGCGGTGCTGATGATGTAGCCAGGCCACGTCAAATTCATACTCAACATCTTCCTTGGTTTTCACCGTCCCAAAGGGGAATTGCCTGTTTGCCTGTTCTACGGTCGGCCACTCGCCATAGAAATAACGGGCATAGGGCAACCACTCAGACGGTAAGAACTTTGACAAGTCGTGAATGATGCCAAGCCAAGGAACACCTAGTTTGCAACACTCCAAGAACACGAACCACTTATGGCGAACCTGACTCTTAAGGTACTTCCAGTGCATTCTTTCTCTTTCTCCTTGCGGGATTGCGGGTTTCTTGCGGGATTAGACCATTCCCGTCCAGTCTTTGACGCCCCACTTCTCCTTGAGAAGGCGGTTCATTGTAGCTACGCTGCCCTGCTTGCCCTGGAGACCCTGGCTGATAGCCGTGACCGAACCCAGGTGTTTGACTGCCCCCGCTTCTTCTACCACGTAGAACCGCCAACCCTTTATCCTGGCCCTCTTACACCAGTCCAGGTCAGCGCCGTACCCAAGGAACCTCTCGTCTGCATCCCCCACATCTTTCCATGCGTCCATCCTCATAAGGGGGCAAGTCCAGTCAAACCAGCTTACCTCCCTGGTATCGCCACCTCGGGGATGAAAGACCGCGTGAGGGCTGTTAAAGGGGGGAGTGACCGCCGCTGCCTTCTCTGGCATCTTCTCTACCAGGGTTTGCAGCATGGCCGGGCTTACCCCCTCCACGTCGTCATTCAACATCCAGACGTAGGTATATCTCATGCTGTCTAGAATCTGCATGGCCCAGTTCCAGCCGGGCGCAAAGTAGATATTGTCCGGGCGCGTGATTGTGATCTTCACACCCTTGGGGCAGTAGTCGAGCCCGCCGCCGTTGTCAAAGGCAATCAAGTCAACGTCGCCCAACTGCTCTCCCATCCTATCGGCTAAGTCGTGCCGCTTGTAGTTCAGGAAGGCAGCGCACACCTTACTCTGTACCACGGAACCCTCCAGGTGCCCAATGCCTCCAAATCCTCTCATCAACGCACAGGTTGGCGAGGGGCTTGTCCACACACCCGAAGGTGTAGCCTGCTCGGTGCCGGTCAACGTAGAACCGCCAATCGCTGTTGCGCCCACCCGCGTCGGCATGGAGCTTGTAGCCATCCAGCAATTTCCGACGGAAAAGAACGGACGGCGAGAGGATATAGCCAGCTTTGGGCAGCACACCCGCGTCAAACTCCCGATACCAGGAGCCATACTGTACAGCCTGGTCCCTGCCCCACAAGTTGGTGCGGCAGTACAACAGGTCCACGCCCTGCTTCTTGTGCTCCCGACGCATCACCCACAGAAAGCTAGGCTCCCACCAGTCATCATCATCCAGGGTAGCAATCAGCCTGCCCCTGGCATACTTGAACGCCTCGTTGCGGGCCGTGGCCCCGGTGTCATTCTCGATATGCCCCAGGTCGATAAACTGGATGCGTGTATCGTCTACAATGACCGGGTTCTTGTCGGCATTGTTAAAGGCTACAATGGCTTCCCACTGCTTAAAGGACTGGTCGAGCAGCGACTGAATGGTCCGGTTGAGCGTCTGCCTGCCAGTGGATGGAATGAGGATAGACACGTCGGGCAAGTCCAGCGGTCCCACTACATGGGCCAGTAGATAGCCGTGAACGCTCCTGGTACTTACCTTGTGGTAGTACTTTTGAAGAAGTACTGCCAACTCGGACAGGGTGTACTTGCGCTGATGTTCCTCTAGCTCTTCCGGTCCCATGCGATTGTCAGGCACGGAGATCCACGCCTCGGGCGCGTGTGCGTTGAGAACCCTCAAGGCAGAGTCGGGCGAGTCAAGGTGCTCCAGCAACTCAGTACACACCGCTACGTCAAACTTGCCCAAGTTCTGCTTGTCATAATCCCTTACGTCAAGTACAATCCCGTCGATGCCATTTTCCGCAAGATGCTGGATGGCCCACGACGACAGGTCTGCAACCGTTGGCCTGTGGCCCTGCTGTAGTGCCAGCTTGGAGAAACGGGAGCAGCCCCCACCCAGGTCGAGGACCGCCCTACCCTCTCCAAGCTCTGCAAGAATCTGCTTATAGAGCGCATCCCGGCGGGGGTCTTTCTCATACGCCCCCCATTGCTCTCGCCACTTCTTGTCCCAATACTGCGATGTGTTTATGTTCACTTACATAGTCTCCTGTTCAGAATTTTGCCGTCTCTGTCAGTGAGTGCTCTTTGTCGTCAAGGTGCTCTGCTTTAAGGTCGGTACACACGTACCACCACCCGAAGCCCGCTTTGCGGGCGTCATAGCCGAACAGGGGGTCCTCGGAGATGGGGCCGTCCCCCTCGTGGGTGTCCCCCCAACGCCAGGCGATGGCCCGGTAGACCGGCTTGCGAATGAGCACAAAGCCCGCGGTGGCATAATCCAGTTCAGTAAGGGTATCGTTAACTCTTACAACGTGCTTACCGCTGCCCATATAAACCGTGTGGGCATGTGCCCCTCTGCCGGGTACTACCCCGCCGACGATGTTGAGCCCGGTTTCCCACAAGCGGGGGATGCTGTTCTTGGGGATCAGCACATCGCTATCCACGTATAGGATAGCGTCGGCGTTCGCGGCTATGGCATACT
>JAQUQE010000121.1 GCA_028716225.1 Dehalococcoidales bacterium
AGGCCACCTCCGGGGCAGCAATGTTGGTGGATTCTGTTTCGGCAGACAAGAAAACAATATATGGGTATCGAACCACGGATGCAGTATTTGATACTACGAATACGGTATCTTCCGATGACGCTGGCGGTGACACAATGGACCCCGCAACTTTCACACCCGCCACTGCTACGTCTAGATCATCGGGTCCGTTCTGGTATACCTGGACGAAACATCCGTCTAGGTCCAACGACATGCCCACCAAGGCGTATCTCTCCTGCCTATATCGTGGCCGTGCGGTCCTAGCAGGGAACCCAGAAGACCCCCACCAATGGTATATGAGCAGGCAAGCGGACCCGTTTGATTGGGATTATGTTGCCATTGATGCCCAGTCCCCCGTAGCCGGGAATGATGCCGACGCGGGCAAGATCGGGGATATTGTACGGGCTCTGATTCCATACCATGACGATTATCTGTTCTTTGGTTGTGCTAATTCTATCTGGCTTTTGGATGGTGATCCTGCTGCGGGGGGCACGTTGCAGCCCCTAAGTGACACCGAGGGCATACACGGAGCGTACAGTTGGTGCTTTGACTCGGAGGGGGGTTTGTGGTTCTGGGGGACGAGCGGGATTTGTATGATCCCTCCAGGGCTGGGAAGACCCGTGCCTAAGACGATCATTTCCCTGCCCCATTTGCTGGAAGATGAGAATATCGACCCTGCGGCCTATCGCATTGTTTTTGGGTACGACAAGAAGCGGGCAGGGATTGTGATTTCCATCACAAAGTTGGTGGACGGCTCCAACTCCTGTTATTGGTATGATCTGAAAACGGATGGGCTCTTTCCTGAAACCTATCCGACGGCTTGCGGGCCGTATTCCCTGTTTTATTATCATTCCAATGAGGATGGGTACTCCGATCTTCTGGTTGGAAGTCGAGATGGGTATATCCGCAAGTGGAGCGACGCGGCCAAAGATGATGACGTTGGTATTGTGGATACAAGGATTATTAGTTCCGCCCTCATGCCTATTATGCCATTAGGTGGGGAAGCGGACCGCTACGGGCGATTGCGGTCCATGACTATTGTCAACGCGGGGGGCAGTGCCGGAGGAGAGTTCGCGGACTCCGGCTCCATTGAATACGCGTTTTATCCTGGGGAGTCGGCTGAGCAGGTAGTAGAGGATGTGTATGATGGTACTGCACCACACACCAGCGGGTCGGTCTCGGCGGTAGGGCGGAATAATCGAGTCCGTAGTCGGGTACGTGGGGCATACGTTGGCCTGAAACTAGGAAATAGCGTGGCCGGAGAGACGTGGGCTTTAGAACGGGTTGATCTTGAAGTCGATGCAAAGGGGAGAATCAAGTAATGTCTATCCTAGAGGATTTACTGGCTAAGTTTCAGGCGGATGCCGAAAGAGCCAACCAAGCCAATGAAGCACGCTATAGGGAGGCGATGGATGAGTATAACAAGATCATTGAACTCTATTCCCCAGGGGGAGCTTTTGGTCAAGGATTTGAGGCTCAGTTGGAACGGGCTCGTACTAAGTCGGTGGCTCAAGGCACACAACAGTTAGTGAGCTCTGGACTTTATGGAACCACCACGGCTGCTGGACTTGGTAAGAAGTTCGAGGAAGAGGTTGGAACGCCTGCCCGCCAGCAGATGGAAGATATTCGGTACGAGCGTTTAGCCTCCGCCAGGGCGGGAAAGGCAGGACTAATTGAAAGACGAGAAGACGTAGGTCCGGACTATGGTTTGATTGCTCAACTTGCAATGCAGGCGAGCTCGGCCCCATCCACCGCTATGGGGACCTATGATCCGTATGGCGGTCGAACCACCTTTGGGGAATCTAGCTTCCCGAACTATGGTCCATCTACCACGTTCAATACCCCAACTATCCAAAGTGCCGAACCCTCATGGCAGTCTACGCGGGATTTGTTCAACCGCAAAGAGATCGAAGAAGAGGCGGCCCGCAAAGCACGACTTGCAACTTCAACCGGCTCATACAATCAGTTGCGGCTTACTCCGGAAGAACTACAAGGCGCTGGTACCGTCCAGTATGGGGAGCGGCCAGGGGTTTGGTATTCGGGATGGTAAGACATGGGTACTCCTAATCTAGGTCCAGCACCAAAGGCAAGAGACCCGGAAGCTATCAAGCGATGGCTTCACAAGCTGAATAACCGGATTGGGCCAAGTTCTTCTCCAACGTTTGAGGGATTGACTCTTTCCGGCCTTGATCCATTGGAAGTTGTAATGACAGATGCTGATCGAAAGTTGACCAGCACAAACATAATTGATGGTGGAAGTCAAGCATAGGAGAGTTGTATGGCGGTCACAATTCAACATCACAGGGATACGGCGGCGAACTGGACCTTGGCTGATCCCACTTTGGCAGCCGGTGAGATCGGTTTTGAAACAGACACAGGCAAGTTCAAAATTGGAGACGGGGCCACAGCTTGGACCTCTTTGGCTTATGCGGCGATTCCGCCTGGTGACTTTGATGAGTCTGCTCAGGACGCTATTGGGGCCATGATTGCGGATACTAATACCGTAGACTTGACCTATACCGACGCCACTCCGGAACTCAAGGCCGACGTTTTATACCAGAACACGAACTCCATCACCTTGTCGGAGGATGCGGGAGGGCTGAAAGCTGATTTGGTAGTACAGAACTCCACGTCGGTTGATTTGTCTATTGACGCTTCTGGTCTGAAGGCGGAAGTAACGGTTATCGACGGCGGGGCTTCTGCTTAATGAGCACCATCAAACTCCATCGAGATACCGCTACGAATTGGACGACTGCTGATCCAACGCTCGCCACCGGAGAACCGGGGTTTGAAACTGACACCGGAAAGTTTAAGATTGGCGATGGAGTGTCTGCGTGGACAGCGTTGCCCTATGCGGGGACAGCCCACCTCTCCGCTACCGAGGGGGTACAGCTTGCAAACAATCAGATCAAGGCGGACATTTCCGGCCTTTCTGAAAAGGTCTCTCCCTCTGAGGTAACGGACTATCTCTTTGCCTATGACAGTTCCGCAGCGGGACATCGAAAGATCAAGATTGGTAACTTGCCAGGTGGCGGTGGGAAGGTTTC
>JAQUQE010000122.1 GCA_028716225.1 Dehalococcoidales bacterium
ATAACTTTAACGGGGCAGCAGCACCGACTGCGAATGACGACGTGACCGCAGGATACGATGTAGGATCAACATGGATATATGGAACGACACTATACACATGCGTAATCGCGACAGCTGCAGCAGCAGTCTGGATAGAAGTCAACACGTCACACAACGCTGCAGTAGACCCAACCGCAAACGATGACATAAACGACGGGTTTGTTAGAGGATCAACTTGGATAAATACGACAAACAGCACTATATGGCACTGCATAGACAACAGCGTGGGTGCTGCAGTATGGCAACAAGTAGTAAAAGTTCATTCAACGAACGAAGATCCGACGGTGAACGACGATATTGACCAGGGATATATACCAGGATCGGTGTGGGTGAACAATGCAACAGGCGTAGTGCATCAATGCATAGATAACAGTGACGGAGCAGCAGTATGGGCAAGGATGGTACGCGGGCCAGCCGCCAATACACTGAACTACATACCACAATGGGGAGCAGCAAATTCAAACACATTAACAGACGGAATTGAAAAATCAACAGATGGGACACTAGGAGACAACAGCGACAACGCTGTACCGACAGAAAAAGCTGTTAAAACGTATGTAGACGGTGAGGTACAAAAAGCAAAAGTAACGGTTCCATATAATGACGCAGACGGCAAGGTTACGCTCCTCACGATGCCAGGCAATGGGTTCATCCGGTTCGTGGGAAAGGTCGTCACGACGGCATATGACGCTGGCACAGTAACCGTGGGGGAGGAAGGCGACGAGGCAAACCTGATGACTGCCGAACTGGTGGATGCGCAAGGAGCAACACATGACACGTACACTCCGAACAAATATTACGCATCTGGCGCGGTGATAAAAGCGTTCATCACACCAGGTGCGGCAACGGAAGGCACGTTTACGCTTATACTTGAATATGTGACAGTTTGAGGATGATAAAAATGAAACTCAAGATTATGATAATGGCCCTGCTGCTTCTGGCGGGGATCGGATCGGCGGTGAACACGCTCCCGGCGACGACGTTCGTGGGGGATATCGATTTTGCGAGCGGGTATTACGCTAGGAATGCGATAGTAGGGTTGCATAATGCACGAGATTACGGGGCCGTGGGAGACGGTGTAACTGACGATACTGTCGCACTTCAGGCGTGGCTAGACTGTTCTGCTGGAAATGGTATAGCGTTTCTGCCGCCGGGAAAATATTATAAATCTGGAATGCTGGTCCCAAAAAATAATACATATGTTTTGGGGTGTGGCGATGCGTCAATGATAGTTGATGATGCCACTGGATTCTACATTGCTGGTGCGTACCACGACATCTCCATAAATGATATATACTTATATGGCGATGGGACGCTTGGGCGTAGCGGTATTGAAGCCGGAAATGGTGCGACTCGGTTGAGTGTTAAAGGATGCAGAATAGAAAACTATGGCTTTATGGGGATATACGCTGGTGAAATTCACTCGTCGCATATATGTAACAATCATGTATGCAGCAACGGAAAAAGTGTTGCATATGTTGGTCAGGGTATTCATGTAGCCCAATCTAGAGGAATTGGAGCAGATGAAGTAATCGTGGCTGAAAACATATGCAATGACAACGGAAACATAATTGCAGACTATTATGGTGGATGTCATGGCATATATATATCAGGGAATTATACCACTACTGAAGACGCGACAAATATAATAGTATCAAACAATATTTGTAACAACAACACCGGAGCCGGGATCAATATAAATTGTGGTAGAGAGGTAGTAGTCGATGCCAACATTTGTGACGGGAACAGATGGAAAGGCATTGCACTCGCCGGAGGATGCAACAACACCATTCTAGATGGCAACAAAGTATCAAATATATTGACACGCAACGAATCGTATAGTGGAACCGGAAACGGCATATACGCCTCATACGAGACCAGTAATTGTGTCTTCACGAACAACCACGTAAGAAATGTCAATCAATCCGGGATGCGACTCAGTGGATCGGGTCATGTGGTGGAAGGAAACAAGATCTCAACGGTAGGAGATAGCGGGATCAAATTGGACGACCCAAAAAATTTTACCGTTGTTGGAAATTCAGTCGAAGACACCGCACGTTATGGCATATATGTGTTGAGGGCAGACGGTGTGTTGCTATCCAGCAACACGATTCTACGTGGATCATGGGAATATTCGGTAGGGATCTTTTTCTCGACGACGCTGAATAACGCTGTAGTCGTAGGGAATCGTGTAGCAGATTATACTTGGGGCGTTTCGAGCTCATCCATGAGTGGAGTATCCGGGATTTGCATGGCTAATATGGTCGCACATAACACAGATCCGATATCCAGCGCAATCCTGGGATCTGGTATGAAAGTGTCGCATAACTCTGGCACGATCACAGAGGCGACCGGAAGCTCGACAGGGACCGGAGCGGAGCAAACTATTGCGCACGGTCTCCGCGCAGAACCACACAGTGTATCTGTGACACCAAACGTGCCGGGAGCTACTGCAACGTGGTGGGCCGATGCTACGAATATCTATCCAACTGTGACGAATGGAAAAACGTTCAACTGGGCCGCGAGTACGTGGTGACGGGCGCACTTAGCGCCCGATCCTCGCCCCTTCTTTTTCTACTTCCAAAAAACAATAGCGATAGCCGTCGCCAATAGGATGACGACGGCGGCGTTCCTCACGATCATAGGGTACTCTTCCATCAGGCGGCCGAGGGCGAAGAAGGCGTCAGCTTTCGCCATTTCGCCCCCAGACGGCGAGGAGGAGAGGGAGTCTCATCGCCTCAGCCCTCCACTTCGCACTCGATATCGATCGCGTCCCGGAACTCCGACGAATCATAGCATCCCGCCAGATCCGACGGGAACGCCTTGGATAAATACAACAACGAACTCGTTTTTCATATCAGTTGATAGCACTACAGGTGCAGCAATCTGGAACGAAGTTCCTCATCACAACTTCAACGGAGCAGCAGCGCCAACGGCAAACGACGACGTGACCGCAGGATACGCAGAGCAGATAGCGGGGCAAATTCAGA
>JAQUQE010000123.1 GCA_028716225.1 Dehalococcoidales bacterium
TTGATTCGCTTGCCCGGTAAGACATTCGGGTAATAGTCCCCGGCGGCGTTATTCGGCCAGTAGTTACCGGATGAATTTTTAAGTACCAGATACACCGTCCCTGCTTCGATACGATCTAAGAAGTGCTGTCTGCCCCGTTCAATAGAAAAGGACATCACATCAGCAGAAACATCTGTCCATGTCGGGGTATCTGCGAAGGGGTCAGTAGCGAAGGCTATTCTAACTACTATAGTCGGTCTGGCCATTATACCCCCGTGTCATAATTGCGTCGTTTGGTCTTGATTAGTTCGTTCCTGATTACCTCGGCCAAGTCGTGCTCGGCCCATACCGAGCCCTGCACATAGACATTCACGTTTGGCATACCGCCCTCACCGAGAAACATCTCCCCGCCATGTGCCATAATCGGAACTGGCTGACCAATGGGCCCGGGGACGATCCCGCCGTGCTGATACGATTTTAGTTCCGGCGCGAAATACTCTGTAACCTGTGGTTCCTTAGAGGCATCAACTATCAAGGGATTCTCGGCGGTAATCTGTTTTGCTCCGCTATTTCCCAAGAGATTACCCATTGTCAGTCCCAGACCCAGAAGGATGCCGCCAGCGACAGCTAACATCGTCCACCCTGCAGGGCCGGACAAAGCAAGGACAACAGCCTTCATAATAGCGACCATCTTTAAGACCAGTAACAGACCTCCCAGAGCAAGTCCTAATTTAATGATGGTATCTATTAACCGCGGATTAGCTTCAATCCAGTTTGCTATGCCCTTGACGATAGGTGTTATCATACCCATTACCTTGACCAGCATAGGGAGAAACGCCTCTCCTAACTCAGCAGCGGCCAGTGTAATCTGATTCTTTAATTCCTTGAATTTATCCCCGGTTGTTTCTGTGGATTCAGCAAACTCATCAACCGACCCCTGCGCTTCAATGATAGCCGCCTTCAATTCGGTAAACTCAAAGTTCCCGGCCCGAATCGCATCCACTAAAGTCACCGCGCCCCGGGATCCGAAAACGTCGGTAGCAACATTAAGTGCTTCCTCGGCTGTGGTGGCCTCTTTAATCTGCTGGACAGTCTCTACAAAAGCAGAGGCAATATTGCGTCCCTGATCAGCAAAGTTACGCGCCGCCATTGACAGCGCCATCATAGTGGCCTCGCCCCTGATACCAGCTTTCTCGAATCCTGCCATCAGGACGATAGCATCATCCAGATTAAGGCCAACACTCCGCAGGAAAGCGCCCTGCACGTTAAGCTGTGATGATAAGTTATCTATCCCTATTCCCGTCTTTTGGGATGCGACGAATAACTTATCAAGTAACAATGACGCTTCAGCATTAGGAATATTCCACGCGTTCATTGTCTTGGTTAGCTCGATTGCGGCATTGGTAGCGTCCACACCCATCATGTCAGCTACCTCTGCGATCTTCCCGGCCAGCTTGGTTAGTTCATCCCCGGTAATCCCCAAGCGGGTGTTTAGTTCGGTAATGATTCCCGCCGTATCCGATAGACTAATTTCAACAGACCCGCCGACATCCTTAAAGACCTTTTTCAGGTCTTCCATGTCTTGCCCGGTAGCACCCGTCCCGGCCTGTATCTTGGCGTAAAGTTCCTCCATGTCCATGGCCGCCTTGATAGAAAAGCCAGCAATAGCAAGACCGACCCCGGCCACGGCCAACTGGATCATCTTCATCTGGGAGCCGAACTTAGTCGCAAAGGCACCGGTACTAGCCTCGGCTGTAGCGAATCCTTTGGTCAGCCCGGTTGTGTCGGCACTAATCTTGACAAATAATTGCTCTAGGACATTCGATCCTAACGCCATATCATTCCACCTTGTTTAAGGCTTTCTTTGTGTTATCACTCAGGTTAATGGTTAACGCCTTGACAGCCTGACCGCTTAACCTTTCGTAATCATCTATTGAGTAGAGTCTGCCAATGTCGGCCTTTGATAGTTCGGGGTAGTTATCTTGAAGCAGAGCATAAAGGATAGAAAGTAATGTTGAATGAGGTCTTTTGCTTAGTAGTTGTGGAACCTTGTCTACCCCTTCCCCGAACTCGTCCTCACAATGAGCCAGCACATTGGCGTTTAGAGGGGATAGCTCATATTCCCTGCTCCCCAGTTGTACCTTGATTGGTTCGTCCTTTTTCCTTAGTTCGTCCGTCATATTACCCCCTTTGGTATCTTGATTCCCTTCTCTTTAGCCATCACCCATACAGACGTTTCAGCTCCTTTCCTTTGTGGAGCCTGACCGATAAAGTCTGTAGACCTGAATTTCCTTTTACCCTGTGCCGATGCCCAGTTAGCCAGCACCATAGCGAAGTTGGCCGACATCTTGTAATCATCAAGGGCTTTCTGGTAGCGTAATTCCTCGACAAGGGCGTTTAGTTTACGGAGAGGGAGCCTGCCCACTAGCTCACTGGCATACTCCAAAGTCCAGCCGAACTCCCTCATTAAAAAGACGATTAGTTCGTCCATATCATCTCAATAGGTGTATTAATTAGTTTGTTAACCGGAGCCTCAGGAAGAGTACAGACAACCTCATGAGAGTTAACCAGTACCAGTTTGCCGTGTGTTGCCTGATAGAACTCGGCCTGGTATTTACTCCCTGAAGGAATGGCGCAGAGCCAGTATTTATCGGCTGACGCTTTGCACGTGTCTACCTTGTTTTTCTGCCAGCCGGTTGTGTTCAGGGGTTTAATGCGGAGATTAATCTCCCATGAGGTAAACCCGGCAATCTGCTCTCCGTTCTGCTTTAGGACTCCAAGCTCACCTGTCATGCCCAGGGCATCTCCAGCGCCCCGGCGCCGGTAAAGTCGTATGAGTAAGTAACCACGCCGTCAAAGGCCACGTTAGCATGGACACCGGTTATGATGGCATCACCCAAGAAATACTGGCCGTTGGTGCTTGATTCACCGAGAGCCAGAATAACCTCGGAGCCGATAGCCAAAGGCGCTCCATCCTTATATCCCTCGAAGGTTCCCGTCCACCCGGTACACCCGGCCACATAGT
>JAQUQE010000124.1 GCA_028716225.1 Dehalococcoidales bacterium
CATCGGGTCAAGATTATACTCTTCAGTCTACTTCTCCGGCCATTGATTCTGCTACCACTACAATATATACAGCAGACTATCTTGGAAATACTTTCTATGGCACCCCAGACACTGGTGCTTACGAATACCAACCGCCTCATGATATCGCCCCGGTAACTCCTGATACGATAGACATCGGAGCCGGAGCCAGGATCTATGGAGATGGAAAATTCAGGGATTTGGGGACAATTAATAGCAATGCAGCTCATCTGAAGATAACTCCTTCAGGTGGAAGCTTCCCAGCTTATGGTTCAACTGCTAAAAGGCCAGCCTGGCTTGATGTTACCAATATTACAAATTGGAGCAATACGCATAAGACGTGGACTGAATCAAATGCCTCAAGCTCAAGCATGGTTACAGACCATGTAATTGGCGACTTGCATGCCAACAAAAGCTATACAATCACCATAACCGGAGCTACGGCTTCAAGCATAACCGGCATAAACGGGACAACTTGCAGCAATGGAGTCTGTCAATCTAATGGCAGTGGAAATTTATCATTCAGATACAGCGGCGGATACTCAGACCACACTTTTGACATGTTAGAGAATCCAATAGCCCCCACGGCACCGGTTCTTGGTACTCCGACAGCCGTCTCTGTGCCGCTATCCTGGACTACTGGCGGAGGGAATGAAAATGTATATGTCCTAGAAAAATCTTTGGATGGTGGCTCTTCGTTTGCCGAGGTTGCGACGGTTAACGTTCCGACAACTAATTATACGTTCACTGGTCTTTCGCCAAATAATCAGTACCAGTTCCGCGTAGCCGCCGGTAACGGCAGCAGTACGTCGACCTATGCTACAAGCTCTTTGATCTATACTCTTGCCAATCAAGCATCTGCTCCCACGCTCGGCACAGCTACCACGTCTACAATACCTCTTTATATAAATGCGAATGGAAACCCTGTAGGAACCACTTATGCGGTTTATGACGCGACCGATTCCCGTTATTTCACTTCCGCCGGGGCTATTACGGCAACTCCGACATTCTTTACATCTTCGTCTTGGTCTGGCGTGGCCAGGGGACTCAGCGCTTCCTCATATTATACTTTTCAAGTGATTGCCAGAAACGGGGATGGAGTCAATTCGGCTACGTCGACTGGCGCGAGCGCAACAACCGTCAGCGCGGCCGTTAACCTCTCAAAAACAACGGTTTCAACGGTAGAGGGCGGAGCGACTGATTCGTACACCATTGTTCTGAATGCTCAACCGACAAGCACGGTTAATGTCATCGTTTCTCCCGATTCTAACCAAACAGTCTCGACTTCAACCATCAGTTTCACTTCGGCTAACTGGAATGTACCGGTTACCGTGACTGTCACCGCAGTAAACGATCACATTGCCCAAGGCACCCATACCGGCATAATAACCCACACGGTTACGAATTCAGGCGTTTTCAATGGCGTTGCGGTGTCCAATGTAACTAACACCATTACTGACAATGATACGGCGGGCGTCAATCTTTCAAAAACCATTGTTTATACCTACGAAGGCATTGCCAGTGATACTTACACCATAGTTTTGAATTCACAGCCGACTTCGACCGTTCAGATAACTGTTTCGCCCGATTCTTCCTCCATTGTCTCTCCATCCACCATCATCTTCAACTCAACAAACTGGAATGTCCCGGTGACGGTTACGGTAACGGCTGTCGTGAGAAACCAAGGCGGTCACATAGGCACCATTACCCACACTGCCTCAAGCCTTTCCATGGGCTATAGGAACATCACAGTTGCCTCTGTGACCAATTCCATAACCGGTATTACGGCTGGCACAGGGGGAGGCGGCGGAGGTGGTGGTTCTGGTGGTCAATCTGGGCCTTTACCCGGTCAGCAGTCGCTTGGCATTGCTTTGGACCACATAGAATATATCAGTGATGGGCAAGCTAAGATTTGGATCAAGCTAAATGCTGACCCTTCTTCAGTCCGCGGTTATGCTATCTCGACCGATTCTACGTTGAGTAACACTAGTCTCCTGGCCTATATCCCTCTTGTTTCCATTATTGTCCCGACCACACCCAGTCCTGCCACTATATATGTTCGATATTATTCGACTAGTGGCCAGCCCTCAAATATTCTCTCGCTCCAAGTAGATCTTTCTAATAGCAATATAGTTGTCGTCCCGCCTCCGCCAACCGAAACCCCGCCGCCAGCTCAGGCGCCCGCACAGACCCTGGATCCCTCCAATCTTCAGTCTCTTCTCGATAATTTGAGCCTTCCGCGAAATATTGTAATGGAAGATCTCGTCCTGAAGCAGGTGAGAGCTGATGCTAAGGAGTTTAAGCTTATCTTGAATGCTGGCCAAGAGATGGCGATTAGGAATTTCATTGTCTATGGAATCTCTCCCGCTACAGTGAAACTTGGCCGTGGTGAACGTCGCGCTGTTGCCCGCGATTATATGGAGACTGTCCATCGAGCGGACTTTGTTTGGTCTGACATCGAGCGTCTAACTACTGGTTTGATCCCGCTCGTGCGCAATTTGGCCCTGGAACGGCAGAATGTTAACAAAGCCCTTCCTGTTTTCCTTGATATATTTGGCCATACGCCCAACTTCAAGGTTGCCAAAGAAAACCTTGCCTGGAATACATTGCTTTACCGCATCCGTTTCACACGGGATATGGCTAAAGAATCAGCCGGACTCAAGGTCTACTTCGGAATATACAAACATTATCCCACCACGCCTTTTGGCTGGTCTGTGGTGAGGGTGTTGGGGTATGTGAGATGAGAATTACGGTTTGTTAATTGACGATTTATAGCGGCTGTTCTATTCTAAAGTAGTTCCGGCTACCAACCGGATATCGGCGGAAAATATAAGATAAAAGAGTCCTCCGCAGTATTGTTAACCCATATACGAATGATTTTTATCGATAATTATGGAAAAGTTTTCATCGGATGTCGCGCCGCAAGAAATCCCGCAAACTCAGCAAGTGACTGAAGCCCAAAAGGGAATT
>JAQUQE010000125.1 GCA_028716225.1 Dehalococcoidales bacterium
CAGGTCCGTCCTTGACCGATGAGGACATACTATCTCTCAAGAACTACCCTGGGGACATCATCGTGTGCAATAAGGTATTCAAGCGATTTATCAACCTGAACGTGGTGCCGGATTGGTGCCTATTACTTGACAGTAACGCCGTTTCCGAGGAGCAGTTCCGTTTCTTAAAGAATCGACCGTGGGTCCCAACGAAGTTCCTCGTATCGACCACAGCATTTCCGGCCACCGTGGAGATAATCAACGAATGTTCGAAGGGGCACCCCAATCAATTCTACATGTTCAATCCGACCGTGGGGCTCGATGGGGACATGGATGTAACGACCGTCTGGAAGTGGATGAACACCTGCCCCGAGCTTTCGCACGGCGGAAACGTAGGCACGATGGCCTTCATGTTCGCCAGGGACCGGGGCTATGAGGTCATCGGTCTGCTCGGGTACGACCTGTGCGAGGAATTGAACCCGGAATGGACGCAGGAACAGGCCAAGGACCGGGAGTATCTGTACTTCCCGGATATCAACAAGGTGGTGGCGATACCATTCTACTTCCTGGCCTATTCGCAATGCCTCGCCAACACCGCCCTTATATGGCATGGCAACGACCCGAAGGGCCCGAGGAAGGCGGTGAACCTATCTGAATCGCCGCTGATGCGGCACATCAATGTTTTCCAACAGAAAAAGGTGGAAGAATATGTTAAATGGACAAGCGAGATTTAATCCATACAGCAGGAAGCTACGCAAGGAGTTGGACGACATAGTGGACATCCGGCTTAGGAACCAATGGTTCGAGAACTACTACGCCAACAAGCCGTTCATCGAGAAGCATGGCGGACTAATCAACATGCCTCTCCTGGAAAGTGCGATTGTAGTAGGGGCGGGATGGTCGTTGGAGAAGAACATCCATCTGCTCAAGGGATGTAAGGTTCCCGTCATATCCACGGACAAGGCGTTGAAGAGGGTGATGGAATACACCAAGCCATTCGCC
The DNA here is from genome assembly GCA_028716225.1 of Dehalococcoidales bacterium. NCBI lineage: Bacteria > Bacillati > Chloroflexota > Dehalococcoidia > Dehalococcoidales > Dehalococcoidales bacterium. Next base: position 982 of record JAQUQE010000125.1, read on the forward strand.
GTGTGCGCTCTGAACACGGCGGCCACGGAAATCTCCAAGTGGCTCGATGTGGACAGCGAGGGGATTTGGTTGGTTGCTCCCGTCACCGCCCACCCGGATACCTTCAAGACCTGGAAGGGACCGATAGCCTTCGTGAACCCGCAGAACACCTGTCAAGAACTGTACGAACTGGTGCAGCGGGAAACGGGGCTGATTCCGACCATAAGGGGCTGCAATTCCGGGTACTTCTCCCTCATAACCGCTTATACGCTCAACGCAAAGTTGGCGGTCCTGTTGGGGATGAACTACTCGTATAGGACCGAGAAAGAAGCGTTGGAGGCCACACACGATAATCATTCGGTCAAGATGATGGATGTGACCGGGACCTATACCTATACGGTCCTGGATTGGCTCGATGCCCGTAGGGAGTTCATGGACTTCTGCTTCGAGTGGGCGAACGAGTTCCGGGTGGTGAACTGCTCCGAGGGCGGAATACTATATGAACCGAACCTCGTAGAGCATGTGCCGTTCGCCCTTTGGAGGGAGTGGCATGCTCCTTAGAGAACAACGCTCCCTGCAAGTGGCAGAAATCCTGGGGGAGATATGGGAGCAGAACTATGTCCGCAACAAACCCGAGATAAAGAAGAGCTTGCAGGACGGACCTGCGGTAAATGGGGACCCCATGTTGGTCATCGGGGCGGGGCCATCCTTGGAGAAGAACATCAACGACATATCGCCGTGGCTGTATAACATAGCGGTGTGCGATAAGGTATGCCCCAGGCTGGACAAGCTAGGAATCACGCCCGACCTGATATTCGCCCTCAATTCCGAGCCAACGGATGTTGTGAATTGGATTGAGCCGTTCAATGACAGCCTCGCAGAGCTTGTGGTGCCGTGCGGGGTGCATCCCGACACCTATTCTGATTGGAGGGGAAGCATCCGGTTCATCAATGCCGTCACCTCCACGGGCCTTCACCATCGTGTAGCGCACGAAACGGGCCTGATGCCCGTGTCCATCGGGTCTAATGTCGGCACCTTCGCCTACACGATGTGCGGTCATTGGGGAGCGGACCCGATAGCGTACATCGGTCTGGACTTTTCATTTCTAACCAGGGAGGAAATATTAAGTAAATATATCATAGGCAGGGAGGACGATGGGGACCGTGACTGGCCTATTTATGATGACCGTAAATATAATGTCCTGGAAATGACGGACATAAACGGGGACGTTCGATTCCTGGACCTGGGATGGTTCGATATGGCCGAGGCGTTCCAGGAACGGGTCCGGGCCATGCAGGATTGGTATGGCACAACGACCGTCAATTGCACCGAAGGCGGGATAAACTACTCGGAATCAGTGAAGGCCATGTCGCTCAAGGAGTTCAACGACGCAATCCCAACATGGGACCATCAGAACAGAGGAATGATGAATCATGGTATCTAGGGTATTGATAACAGGAGCGGGAACGCTAGGGACCGAACTTGCCAAGCAACTGCTCGATAAAGGTTACATGGTCCGTGTCATGGACAACTCCGAACAGGCGTTGTGGAAGTTCGAGGAGCGAGTGACCAATCCCGATAGCTCCCGCCTGCTGGAAATGGTCCTCGGGGACATAAACGACCACAATGCCGTTGTGCGGTGCATGAGGCGCATGGAGTTCGTCATCCACACCGCCGCCCTAAAGCATGTGCGATTCACCAACGACAGCCCGGTGGAGTGCATCGAAACGAACATCCTAGGGACCAAGGACCTAATCCTGGACGCCATGCGCCGGGATAGTGTGAGGAAGTTCATCTTCATCTCCACGGACAAGGCATGCTTTCCTATCAACATCTATGGGGAGAGCAAGCGTGTAGGCGAGTACCTGGCAGCATGGGCGCATGAGCAATCGGGAAAGGCATTCATGTCCTGCCGCTTCGGGAACTACCTGGGGTCGTCGGGGAGTGTAATAGACCGATGGAAGGAGCAGAGAGCGAGCGGGGAGATTTTGCTCACCGACCCCAACATGCGGCGATTCTTCATCAAGC
>JAQUQE010000126.1 GCA_028716225.1 Dehalococcoidales bacterium
GTTATCAATTTCACAGCTTCCTCTCTAAATTCCTTCGTGTATTTTCCTTGTGGGATCCCTTTCAATCTGACACCTCCGTCTTTCTATTTTACCTGACTTTGGTGTCCGTTAAATCCATCCTACCTCAATTCGCCCACCGTGGCGGTGAACGATTCGCTGTGCTATGGCCAGACCGATACCGGTGCCGCGATACTCTTCGCGGTGTAGGCGCTGAAAGACAACGAACACTCGCTCGAAGTACTGTTGATCAATGCCTATACCGTTATCTCGTACTGAGAATACCCACTCGTCATCTTTCTTTGCTGCAGATACATGTATACACGGCGGCTGCTCACCGTGGAACTTGACAGCGTTGTCAAGCAGGTTCTGAAAGAGTTGAACCAATTGCGCTTCATCTGCTTCGACTTCGGGCAACGGGTCATGTGTGACTACGGCACTACTCTCATGGATAGCTACCTCCAAATTAGCTAGGGCAGCATCAAGAACTGCCTCGCAATTTGTAGTCTCAAAGGACTTGCCGCGGGTACCTACGCGAGAATAGGCTAGCAGGTCATTGATAAGTTGCTGCATCCGTTTGGCTCCACCCACTGCGTAGTTTATAAACTCATTGGCATCAGCATCAAGTTTATCCCTGTAGCGCTTTTCCAAGAGCTGAGTATAACTGGATACCATGCGCAGTGGTTCTTGGAGGTCATGTGAAGCAACGTAGGCAAAACGTTCAAGTTCAGAATTGGAACGTTCCAACTCGGTCATCGTCTGCTTCAGATTTTCCTCCGCCTCTTTGCGTTCGGCAACCTCTTTAGCAAGTTCATCACGGGAAACCATAATCTCTTGAAGATTCTTCGCCATTTGGCTGAATGACTCGGACAGCTCGCTGATTTCATCTCTTCCGGCGATGAACACATTTTGATCCAGATTGCCACGGCCTATCTCTTCAGTTGTCTGAACCAACTTGCGCACCGGGCGGGTGATTGTCTTGGCTACGAACCATCCAACCATGACGGAAAGGATAGTAGTGACAACGATGATGGTAGTTGTTGTTCGGCCAAGAAGAGCCACTGCCTCAAACGCTTCGGACACATCTACTTCAGTAAGTATGACTAGATTATATTTTGGTAACCAGTTGTAGGCGCCAATGATCGGCACACCGCGGTAATCATCATAGTAACCCACCCCGTCATTGCCTGACAGGGCAGCCTCAACACCCTCCGTGCGGGCGGCTTTCTTCAGCGCATAATCTTGACCAAACCGTGGCTCAGTGACAAAAAAGTTGGATGCGTTAACCAAGTAAGTATCCTCGGTCTGACTCATACCAGTCTGGAGACTAATAATCGTGGAAAGCTCACCGAGGTCAAGCCGCCCGGCCAGTACCGCAATCAGGTTACCCTGCGTATCTTTTATGGGCGTGCTTATTGTCATTGCTGGCTCCTGCAGGGCAGTCGAATAATAGACACCTTGAACATAGGTATCACTTCTACCCTCAATGAAGTATAGCTCAGCATCGCGGTATTTGCCTTCCTGTTTGTCATCATTGGAAGCTATGATTATGCCATGGATAGGACACATGATAAATAGCTCTGTGAAACCACCGGTTTTTTGCAGGCGCGGTTCGAAATGTTCCTCGATGAGACTCCTGTGCGCTTCGATATATGCGGGGTTAGTGGTGTTGTGTGTAGCAAGTATGGCAGTATTCTCTCTGACTAAAGGGCGTTGTGCTAATTCCTCCAAACTTCGCTCATTATCTTCTATCCAGCGGTCCATCTCACTGCTCTTGAGTAGATTGGTCGAAACAAGATGATTCATGGTCTGCTGTTCTATGGCACGCTTTCCACTGTCGTATGCCAAGTAACCCACGACTGCGGTAGGCACAATGGCTAGTAGCGCAAATGCCATCGTTAGTTTTGGCGTAAGTCTCAATTTTATTTGCTCCCGTAAACCTGTTCTAGGAAACGCAATGTATATGCTTGGTTTACATCAAAAGGTTCCGCTAGTAGATTTTGGTCCAGCATTATATCGCACATTCCTTGCCACATCTCTGACTTCATCCAGCCTACCTTATCCTCCCCAGTGTTCACCAGGGGCAGCATGGCTTCCATCATCGCCGTTTGAAGTTGCTGGTCTTTAATCTCAGCATACTTCATGGTGATATCCACTGCCTGTGGATAGTCCTCGATAGCATCCTGCCAGCCCTTGAGCGTAGCACGCAAAAAGCGGATGACCAGATCAGGATTTTCGGTAATCAACTGGTCTGTGGTAACGAGCAAGTCTGAGTAAAAACGAACGGCGTAGTCACTGGGCCAGATGAGATTAAGTTCAAGCCCTTCCTGTCGCAATTTGATCAGACCGCCGGTAGAATAGGCTGGTGTTACTGCTACCTCACCATTAATGAAAGCAGTATAGTCAGGGTCATAAGGGACTATATTCACTTGGTTCGTGTCTAGTTGTAGCTTCTTCATCATGGCGGCGAGTTGCATCTGGAATTCAGCCGTACCCCCAGTGGCAGTAGCAGCGATCGTTTTGCCTACGAAATCCTGCGGACGAACGATGCCCGAATCGGCTTTGGATAAAAATACCACGGCACTGCGACGGTAGACTGCGGCTATGGAATCGAGGGGACAGCCTTGACTGCGCTTGACCAAAAGTTCGTCTGGGCTTAGCACAGCGAAATCGGCTTTACCAGTGAGAAGGTTTTCTGCTATGTCTACATCCTGACCGCCTTCAAGGAATGTGACCTTGATGTTCTCTTGAGAGTAGTAATCCTTCTCATCCGCCATATAGAAGCCGGCGAACTGTGCCTGGTGTACCCATTTAAGCTGCAGCGTAACCTCATCATATATTGGCTCCGTATCAATGCTACAGCCAGTTATCGTAGTCGCAATAATTATCGTGACTACTGCCGTAAACACGAGTAGACTATTTTTCATTTTGCGACAAACACCGGCCTGGATAAATGGTATTACAGCCGCTTCATGTTCATTGTGG
>JAQUQE010000127.1 GCA_028716225.1 Dehalococcoidales bacterium
TCCCAGCCCTTATCCTCTCTACTTTCTCGGAGCATGTTTATTCTCCGAGGTTTTTCGAAAGGTTATCAACTTCTTCCTGCCGTCTGAACATGTCGGCGAGAAGCACGAGGTCGATGAATAAAGTTGATAATTGGTCGTCTAGAGTCGGTGGCGGATTGTCTATCGGCTTGGATATTTTCATTCTTCCCCCACCTCCTTTCTGAAGCGGTTTTGTTTAGCTCCATATTAGCCCGGTCAGGTTGAACAGGCAGATGCCTATTTCACCGCCGACTAGCAAGACCAGAATCAGCTTCATGTTGATTTTCCGTCTTACTATCTGGAACCGGTTAAGGCCGATGAGAGCTGTAACTAGGATGGCCGGTAGGACGATCTTGTAGAGCAGAATTATGGGTAAGGGCAGAGCAAGAATTTTCACCATGATTGGATTCAACTCCGTACTGGTCCCGTTTCCCACGAAATGCAGTGTCAGTCCGATGTCCAGGGCATTGAGCGCCACAAACAGTATTGCTAACTTTTTCACCGGAGTCACCTCCTTTACTGTCATTATTCATTTTTTAAGTTGCAATATTTGTCATTACGATTAATATCCTTATTATACAACTTATTTATTATTTTGTCAACTAAATAATCTATAAAACGAAAATAAAGAAGGGCTGGGACTTAATTCGCTGTCGCGAAAAATCCCAGCCCTTTATGGCTACAGGCAGAACGTCTTATTGACGTTCAACCTGATAACTTGTTAGTCCCTCCTTCTTCTGATAAGAACGATGCAGATTACGGCGATAACCACCACGCCAGCTATTATGCCTCCAATAAGAGGCCAATTGGTTTTTTCAACTGCCGGCGGCGTTATCGGTTCTGTCGGTTCGGAGGGAGTCTGAGTCGGTTCGGGTGTTGGGGTCGGTTCGGGTGTTGGAGTAGGTTCCGGAGTCGGTGTCGGGGTTGGTTCAGGCGTCGGGGTAGGAGTTGGCGGTGCAGGTGGCGTTACGGTTCCGATAAGGGCAAAGGTGGTGAAGTGCGTAACGTTGGCACTTACCTGGTTGTTTGCCGTATCGATATCTCCGGCCAGATCTGCCCACTCTCCTGTTGCGGCGTCAAAGTAAGCGATGAATAAGCTCCCTGTACTGACATTCTCTGGCAGGGCATCCGGGTCATAGCTCCAAGTGAGCGTCATCCCCGGTTGGAAAGTGGCCCTGTCGGGCCCGAAGCTGTAAGCCGTGCCGATGAAAACCTTGTTCTCGGGCAGTTCTGCCGGAGAAGAGTCCGGTTTTCCAGTCAGGCTGGAAAGAGGACTGCCGTATTTGTTGAGAGCCTTGGTTCCCTTGGGAATGCTTACCGTGAGTTTGCCGTCTTCGGAAGTCGCCTGTATGTCCGTCTGGACCGTGCCCGCATAGCTGATGCCGAAACTCTTAGTTTTACCGAAAAGGTTCGTGCTCAGAGGCGGGATTCCTCCTCCTCCGTCATAGCTCGGCGGGGGCGGGGGTGGTGCCGGTGTTTTTCCGATAAGCGAGAAAGGAGTGCCGGACAGGTCAGTCAGGGCGGGCGTGGTATCGGTTCTTATCTTTGCCCAGACATAACCCCTGTATTCAGGTTCGCCGGCAGGATAGGTTGCTCCAGAATCGGAACATTCTACCCAGGTTGTACCGTTCCACCAGCTGAGCTTTAGGCTTGATTCGTCCAGGCCGGTCACGTCGGCAGAAACATAGTAGTTCCTGATTTCGATTTCTTCCACGTCGGTCGGGTCGTCAATAAAGACGTCAATGTAGCTTCCCGTAGACGTGAATCCTGTTGGAGCGCTGTCACCGGGATTGTCCGTGTATTTGGCCACGGTGACTGTTGGTGTACCGTTGCCCTTCTTTTCAACCGTGGTATCAGCCTCGGTCTTGGCGTCAACGGTTGCCTCGCCTTCTGGCGTGGTTTCCGTCTTAACGCTTTCAGGCTCCACTGTTACCCCGCTTCCCGTAAAGAAGACTACCGCGCTAGCAGTAGCATTGGCAGTATAGGGGGGTGCAGAAGCCTTTACTGTGGCCGTTTCCACGTTTTCCGAAGAGGTCAGGCTGGCAACTGCTTTGCCGCTGGCCGTTTCAGCGCTTCCAGTGATCAGGCCTTTGGTCGTAGTGAAGTTGATTTGCGTGCCGTCAGCAACGTTTCCCGCCTCGGAAGTGTCTTCGCCGTCAGAGTTCTTGGTTAAGTCGGCAGTGATTGTAGACGTTGAGGCGCCGTCAGCTTCCACGCTGACAGGATCAGCGCTGGCGCTGAGGATTAACCAGGGGTCGTAGTTAACGTTTTCTGAAACGTTGGCTGGTCCCTGATTTGATCCCCACCAGTTGTTGGTGGCGTCCATGGTTCCTATTGGGATTAGTTCTCCTTCTCCCTGGGCATCAATATCGCTGTCGTTGTTGACGAAGTTGTTGAAGTTTGCCCGGAGGCCGCTTATGTCTCCGGTATGAACGTATATGGCCTGCCAGTTGTTGGTGAAGTTGTTGTGGGTGATGTCACCGTTGAACAAGCCATTGTTGTCGTTCGTCAGGTAGAGTGCGGCACCGTGGAAGTCTTCCATTCCCACCGGGGCGCCGTCGAGATCGTTCCCTTCAACCTGGATGTTGTCAACGTTTCGCAGTTCGAAGATTGCCCAGAACCAGGCATGGCCTCCGTTGTTGCTGCCGCTGTTGTTCCGGAGAACAAAGAGATCAGTGAATTTGTCCTTGTTTCCGTAAACCACGCTGGATCCTTTGTTGTCGTGGACGTTATTGCCTTCGATGGTGACTGTGGCAAGGCTGGGTCCGTCCGGGCCGGCATTCAGGGTCGCTTCTCCGAGATAGAGAGTGCCCCAATCCTCGTAACCGGTTATTTCGCCGTTGGTGAACGAGAAGTTGCCAGCCAAGGGGTTGATGTAGGCAGCCATGCCGACGGTTCCCTGGCCGTCCAGAAGGACGTAGTCAAAGCTGAGGTCGTAGACAAAGCCTGAGC
>JAQUQE010000128.1 GCA_028716225.1 Dehalococcoidales bacterium
GGGCCGAGGGAAGTGCTGATATGGCATACAAATACGTTCCCCTAGGTTCCCGCGGCAGGCGTAGGAAGACCAAGCTCAAAGGTCGCAAGTGCAAGACGTCCAAGGGCTTTAGCAACTGCATGTCCCGCCAGCTTAAGGGCAAGAAGTGCCATGGAAGCTGCAAGCCGAAGTTCCGGAAGGCCGCGAAATACTGCAAGAAGCACTGCTGAGGATGATGACATGCCTAAAGGAAGGCCGAGAAAGTATCACACATATAGAAAGGGCAAGGTCGTCATCGGCGTGAAGAAGAAAGGATGCGGTAGTAAGCTGTGCGTCCGTGGCTTTAAGAGGAAGTCCTGCGCTTGCCGTAGGCGGTGAGCCTCATGAAGGTACGCCTCAAGAAGTGCGCTCTCAAGTGTAAGTATGGCAAGAAGAAGGGCAAGTGCGGCTGTAAGAAGAAGCCCGGAAAGAAAAAGTAAACCCCTTCCTAACTTTTATTCATTTCGTCCTCGATGAGTTCATCGATTTGCCCATCCCTGCACTTTCGGTACTTGCCGCTGGAGTCCCTGATGACGCACGCCGGGACGTATTTGAACTTGAAGTCCTTGTCCAATTCCTTACCCAGCTCGGACTCGATGGGAATCTCCTTGATTCTCCCATCCTCCAATGGCCTCTTCAGCAGCTTCTTCACTTCCTTGCAGCCGCCACAACCGGTCTCGGTAACTAGGCAAATCTCATCGTCGCTCATGGCTTCAGCCTCCTGATAATATCAACCCCATCTTTTATAATGTCTACTATCTCCTCTCTTGGACAGTTGAGCCAGGATGGGATACAAAGAATCCTGGAGGCGATGTCCTCGGTGATGGGGAGCTTGCCCGCCCAATCGTAGCCTGAGGTCTGGAGGTGCGTCGGCTTGTAGTAGGCCTTGACCTCCAGGCCCTGGGAGACAGCGTAATCGTAGAGGCCGTCCCTCTGCTTCTTCGTGTCCACGAGCATGCCGATGACCTGGTGGTTGCTCTCCCCCTGCTGGAACTGGAAGCTGGGAAACTTCATCTTGTAGTAATCATACGTCGCCTGCTTCCATTCCAGTATCTCAGGCAACTTCTTCAAGTTCTCCAACGCGATGATGGCGTGCGGTTCGGACAGCCGGGAGATGAGGTCCCGCGTCATGGTGTACGCTTTCCCGAACTTGGGAGAATTGGTCAGTATGATGCCCCCCTCGCAGCCGGTGATGAGCTTGGACGGCGATAAGGAGAGCACCGAGGCCATGCCGATGTGCCTGAACCTCTGCCCCAACGAGTGCGCTCTGTCGTAGAAGATGGGCACGGGGGACTGGGCGGCGAACTGAGCACCGAACGTATCGACCGCTAACGCGAAGGCCGGTCCCTTGCCCATAGGGTACTCTTTGACACACCATGAGTCGTAATCGATGTCCATGTAGTACACCGGACAGCCCTGGGCGTTGATGGCGGCGATGGTGGAGTTCCAGGTGAACGACGAGGTGAACCCGATGACCATCTGGTCCCTGGACTCCTTTATCCTCCGGTCCCTCTCTCCAAGCATGGCGACCTGCGCACCGGCCAAAGCGGCTATCAGGCCTTGCGAGCAGGACGAGCACGTAATGGCCATGTCCGCTCCACTAATCTTGGCCACCTTCTCCTCCAACTTCCTGTTGTACTCCCCATTGGACAAGTGCCCATTCATTAGCACTTCCTTGATTGTTCCTGAAGCAGCCTCTGCGGAAGCCTCATCCATGGCCGGATTGGCGAATGGTATCCTGAAATCGCTCATACTCTCCCCTCTTTCTTCCACCATCTCACAAAGTTGACGTAACCGTAGACCTTGGCATCTTTCGCGTTCTTGCAGGCCTGCTTGCGCAGCCTGCCCTTATGCTTTATCCTGTGTATATGGCAATAGACCATGTTCATTCCACTCTCCTCTTGATGTAGTTGACGCATTTGGGTATATTATCGACCATCCTGATAGATATGCCGGAATAACAGATGCACTTGTTCAACCAGTTGTTCTCACAATCCGATACATCGCAGTCTCTCACACCCACCGCACAGTACATGAAACTGGGCGATAGCTGAACAGTAGGCAGCTCCATGCCCTTCACATGTGTAGCATCGTCGTTCCTATAGTCCCCGTTCATGCATGCACCACTTCCCTCTTCAACTCCCTCTTTATTCTATGCCCGTCCGCGTACCGTATCTCCCACGGCTCTAGCTTGTCGTCCGGTCCGAAGACGCTCTTTAAGGCCAGGACCGCTCCCTCGGGAACGTGGGCACCAGGCAGGAGTATGGACTTGGAGCCGACGAAGGCATGGGGGCCTACAGATATGTCCTCTGTTCTGATGCAGCGCTCCTTATCCCTGCAAAAATCGGACATGTTGCCCCACGCCGTATCGGACGAGGTCAGCACTAAGACGTCATACCCTAGCACAGAATAAGCGCCCATGGTCAATGAGCCTCTTCCCGCGACTATGCAACGCGCATTGATGTGCGAGCCGATAGCCATTTTTAAAAGCGGGGTGAATATATATGCTCCGGTGCCGATGAACGATTGCTCGTGCCCCTCTATCTTGGTCCGGGGGGAAATGGTCACGCCGTCATATAGCTTGGTCATTTTCTTCCCTCAAGTTGCTTCTCAGCTTCGATGACTATCCTCCCATCCTTGACCGCCTGGGCAATGGCCTCCTTCTTCTCTGCAAAGCGTCCTTGCAGCTCTGGAACCTGCTGACCGCTGGCCACATCGAAGACGGCGACCATGCCATTGTCGAAATGGCAAACATCTACGTGGTAGACCTTGTCATCGGACAGGGTGACGGATTCGTTGGTCCCCTTCTCCACGGGCGTGTCCTCGTACTCGGTCCCTACCACCTCCCGAACGACCTTCTTGATGCTCCTCTCCACCACTGTACCTGCCTCCAGCGATATGGGCTTGGAGCAGAACGGGCAGTAGCTTATCTTGTTGATGTCGTGGCAGTC
>JAQUQE010000129.1 GCA_028716225.1 Dehalococcoidales bacterium
CCAGGCTATCTTTACCGCCATCGAGATAAAGGGCGTATGCGAGGTTATCGCTTTCAACCCTGAAGTCGAGATCAGCACCGGCGTCATTGATGGTTACAGCCGCACCAGCGATAGCAAGTCCCCCGGCAGTCAGGTCGCCGGTAATAGTGACGTCCACTTTAGCAAACGAGACGGCAGCCGTGCCACAGTCGAATTTAACATACTGGTCAGCCGCGCCGAGGTAAACTATAAAGTCAACGTCATTATCGGCGTTACCGACAATAACCTCACCATCGGCAATTTCGAGGACATGGTAATCCTCGTCAGCCCGATGGCCTTTTTCGTAAAAGATCAAGTCTCCGCTTGACCAATACGACCTTATATCTGTTTTAGGCATTATATTTCTCCAAGTTTATTACCATACCTTTCGGTTTAGGGGCGGTGGTTCCGCCTTACTGGCAGAAATACTCCGTCCCGCAATAAGGGCATCTGATGTCGGAGATGCTTGTTTTTTCACACCTCGGGCACCATTTAACCTTAAAGGGACGCTGCATCCTGTCTTTAGGTGGGGAGAGGACAGCTTTCGCCGCCCTCTCCTTCTTTACCGTTGTCCCCTTTTTCTTTGTCATGATCCCCCCCTAAGTTACGCTATGGCAGTTAGTGGAACATCCAGCTTGTATTTCGGCTCACTAAGAATGGCAATAGCCGAGACATAGTTGTTGCCGGATGCAGGTGCGGCACAGGTGAGCTTTACCCACTCATAGCCGTCAGAAAGCTCGTCAGCGTCAATCTCGATAGCGAAGACATGAGAATCATCGTCATCTGCTACCGTAAGAGTGCCACTTGAAGCTGTCAAAGCACCCCAGGTGTCGGTAGTTGCCATTTCCCTGTAATTAAAGTCGGACAGGGCAGTCTCGGTGCCGCCGGAAACTGCGGTGCATTCCTCAACTGTTACGGCGAATCCTTTAGAGTTAACGCCGGTCTGCAATATGATGCAGGCGTGGTTATATCTCTGCATGCTAAACACACCACAGGTCGGCGCGCCGGATGTGGTATCAACTGGGTGGATGATAGGGATAATCTGTACTTGCCCTATTAGTTCCATATTAAATCCTCCTAAATTAGTAAACTACCTTTAGCTCAGCCGGATAAACGGGCTCAGAGCGTTTGACCCATTCTTAGGGGTCAGAGTGGACAGCCAGGTCGGGGTTCCGTCATATCTCATGTTGAAGCGGAAGACGGTCTCGTTATAGTCGAATCTCAGGTGAATCGAAGAGGCCATCGAGACACCGCCCGACTTCTGACCAATAAGGTACTGAGAGAAATCGGCCAAGCAAAGGTCACCGGCAGTTCCAGTAGTAGAGCATTTTTCGGTATAGAGTAGCGGGCGTCCCATTAGAGACTGGAACGGGGAACCGGAGAGTCCGCCGGCAGGCATCCATGCGGCAGCGCCGCCAGTACCAACCGCTAAGTCCATCTTAGCGAGATACGGGAAGGTGTCGATATGAGCTACCCACACAGCGTTGCGCTGACAGCGTGGGTATAACTGGGCCCACATATTAACGATGTCGTCATAGATGATGTTCGATGCTTCCTGCCTACTCACGCTGATTATAGCGGGATTGGCGGCATTGAAAGCGCCCAGGGCTTTGTTGGAGCCATCACCGGTCAGGAAGTCATCGTCCTCGACGAAGCTGATAGCCTGTCTGAACTTGCGCTCAATAAAGGCCTCAACCGCGATAACGGAATCCTCCATCAGTTCGGCGGTGGCATAGCAAAGGCCGGTCAGTTGATGAAGAGTAAGGGCAATCTGGCCGACAACTGGGTTAGTTTTGTTAAACTGCGCGCCCTCGGCAGTTCTATAGATGGTGATTCCGCCGAAGTAATTAGATGAATGGTCAGAATCATAGTCGGCGGGAATGACGATCCGGTTAGACTTCATGGGCTGGATCGAGGCGCGTGGCCTAACAATAGCGGCCTCGAGGTCTTTCTCCAGAATCTTCTCGGCAAACTCCTCAGGTACGGTAAATCCGCCCTGGGACAGGTCGCCTTCCTCCATAACACCGGCGGTCTTCCTGCAGGCGATCTTATAGGCCTTGCCCGCTTCGCTGATATGAGCGTTAGGGGTCCCGTCCAGAATAACGTCCTTAAAGAAGTGAGCGACGTTCTTAAATCCACCCTTCGGATCGGACATTATCTTTTCCTCGGGTGCTACCATGTCGGTTACGGGAGCATCCTCGTGGATGTCCTTTTTGTCTGTTTCCTTCAGCTTCCCGATCTCAGTTGAAACTGTATCGCGGATAGCCTCTTGCAGGTTCTCTAAAGTAAGTTCCATGCTTTTCCTCCAATAAAAAACCCGCTCTCGGCGGGTTCTTCCAAAAGTATTTTATGAGTCTTGATTTACGGGGCACCTAGCTGTTTATTAATCTCTCCCCTCACGGCCTCTTTTACCATCCGGGCAATAACCTCGGCGGTAATCTGTGGCGGTTCCGGTTCGGTAATAACCAGCTTCGGCTTTCGAGCAGATTTGACTGCACTTACCGCAGCGCCGATTGATTCCGTGATAGATTCCAGTTTTTCAATCGTCTCATTGGTATAGATAAGCCCTATCTGTTCTTTTATATCAACGGGGATGTCGTTCCCCGACAAACGCAGTCCTTCTCTGACTAGATTCCAGAAAGTGCCTTGTGCCTCTTCGTTAATTCCAGAGTCTTTAATACAGGCAATCAGATAATCAAGCTCGTCAACTATCTCGCTCTGGCTGACTTCTTTTGGTTCCGGCATTTCCGTTAAGTCCACGATGGGGATATCGCTTAAATCTATAAAGGTAACTTCAGCGTCAGTTAAAGTGGTACTGGTTGAATCTATAGATTTACCCTCGTCATGCTCTTTAACCCACGCCTCGGCCTTCTCCATCGTCCAGCCGAACTTAGATTCCTTACTGAAAAGGTAAGTAGCGAA
>JAQUQE010000130.1 GCA_028716225.1 Dehalococcoidales bacterium
GCCGGCAAAGGCTCGGTATGACATAAGGGAGAAGTATGGAACTGCCGAAAAAGTTTAAGTGTCCCAACCATTCATTTCCGCATTCTGGCGAAGATAAAACTGTGGTCGAGGAGCTCTGGAAACAGCATAGTAAACAGGGCGCCCCTCCCTATCCGACTGAATTTGTTACCATCGATAACCCACTTCTTAAAGTTTTCGGCGTCTACGTCGCTGTATTTTTATACGATTGGTGTACGGAATGCGGTACTCGCTTCTGCCGGCAGATAGTACCAGGTACCGGGAATATGACTTCTCGGGGAAAAATACCTGGAATTGGTTGATATCCCCACTCTTATTTCTCAAGAAATACGCTATTGACATAACCCCGACAGGTACTTATACTGTTAAATTACCGGGGGTATGCCGTCATGGACTATAATTCCGTTGACTCTTTTATGAAACAATACGGTCTTGACCGAGAGCCGGCTTTTGACTTTCTCCACTTCATGGACGAGTCCATTCCCCCCCAGGGTAAAAAAAGGATCCTGGGGCTTTATTACCCATTAGGAGACCACGCGAGCTCGGGATTCGGTTACTTGCCCCCTTCGACTATCGTTCTTCCCCCAGACGCTACCGTCGACACTCTTCTGCATGAACTCGGTCACCGGCATGGTGACTACTATTACGACGATATCAGCGAAGAGTACGCTGAGACGTGGCGTAAGAATTTCAAGTTAGAGCCAGCCATGCGGGCAATGCCTTTATTTGCAGCACGAGCAGTGCCTCTAGTTGAAAACCCTTCTCGAGAACAACGAACTCGTGACACTCGTTTCGGAGGGTAGAAATGGCTCAAGATACGAAAACCTCTTTGACCGACAGAATCGTCAATATCTACACAGGTGGGGGCGGTGGAGGCGGTACCGGAAGTTTAATTCTCGGCGTTGCTGCTGTGGGCGCCATTGGCGTCGGGGCTTATTTTCTGTGGAAGAAATTCTTCAATAAGGGTGATACCGGGGAAGCGCTCTGGATCCTTATGGAGACTTTCACGGCAATTCCAGCCACGGAGCCGACGAGCACTGCAGGGTACTGGATTCCGATGCACACACTCAATAATCTACCCACGACAAAGCCGACTGAAAGTACAGCTTACTGGGTATTGATGCAAACCCTTGGTAACCTTCCTACTATTGAACCCACTGAGGCAGTCGCTTACTGGGTTTTGATGCACTCGCTCAATAACCTGCCCACGACAACTCCTGGGTCGACAGCTGCTATATGGCTGCTAATGCAAACCCTCGGTAATCTTCCCGCGGTAACCCCAGCTTCTACAGCTGCTGTATGGTTGTTGATGCAGTCTCTAAATAATCTACCGACTACGACACCGGCAGCCACACCCGGAATTACGAATGTCCAGATCCCGAATTATCCTACCAGCCTGGCAATCGGGACACCTTGCCAGATCACGGTGTCGTTCACTTATGTCGGTGCTGCAGGGACAAAGAGTCTCCACGCAGCGATCGGACAGCCTGGCGTTTTCGGATTCGATGAAAAGGCGTATGTCAATACTACCGTCAACGTTCCAAATGCCACAACTCCGACAACCCTGACGGCGACCGTATCGATACCGACCACTGCGCTCTCTGCAGGTGTATACGGCTTAACAGCAAAAGTCGATGCCGTGGAAAGTGGTATCTATAGCAATGTGCTGACAATCACCGGTTCGACCACTCCCGTTGTTACCGGTGTTCAAATTACCAATTACCCGACGAGCGTACCGACCGGAAGCAATTGTACGATTACGGTACGCTTTAATTATATGGGACCGGCCACAACACTCAGCGCTCGTGCAGCTCTCGGTCAGCAAGGTGCCCTGGGATTTGATGAGAAATCAGCGGTTAATGTTTCCGTCTCTGTCGCCGCTTACTCTACTCCTACGGCAGTGTCCTTCCAAGCTGTAATCCCGACCAGCGGTCTCCCGGGCGGTCTCTATGGTTTGACTGCCAAAGTCAATGCAGTAGAGAGCGGTGTTTATAGTAACGTAGTTACAATTACTGGCTCACCGACGCCTGTAATCAGTAACGTCAGAATTACCAGTTACCCGACAGCAGTTCTCCGCCCAGGTGGGACTTGTGCGATAACTGTGGCGTTTGATTATGTCGGACCGTCGACGACGGCAGCCTTCCATGCAGCTCTCGGTAATATCGGTGTTTTTGGCTTCGACGAGATATCGGGGTGTACTGTCGACCAGACTATCTCGATTGTGGCTGCTGGGGCGGTTACAACCAAGTATTTCAATGCCACGATCCCGATTAAGTCCACTCTGGCGAACGGTGTATACGATCTGTACTGTAAGCTTGGGGGAGTGAATAGCCCTGAATACTCCAACGTTATAACCGTCCAGGCTTTAGTCTCCCCAACCCTGATAATAGCAGACGACACACTAAAAACTGGTGACACCCTGAATTTTAGCTTTACAGGTTTTACGCCTTACGCCTCTGTTTCAGTATTTGTTGTCGGAGGCGGAGGTCTCAGTGTTACAGCTAACAGCTCCGGCGCCGGATCTGGTTCTTTTACAATCGGTGAGGGATCGGGAACTTATACCCTCAAAGCTCAAGATTCTTCCGGGAATTCGGCAACCGATACCTTCACGGTTACAGCTCCGACAACGCCGACTATTACCAATGTGCGAATTACAAATATCCCCTCGTCAGTATCAGCCGGTCAACCCATCCCGGTGACTATTCTTTTTGATTACGTCGGGTCAGCTTCTGAGAAAGCCTTCCATGCAGCTCTTGGAGTACAAGGCACATGGAGTTTTGACGAGATCTCGGGTTGCACTGTCGATTCGACCATCGCCATTCCTGCAGCGTCGACAGTAACTACGTTTTCCTTTGGCGCTTCCATACCCACAAAAACAGGGCTCTCAGGTTATA
>JAQUQE010000131.1 GCA_028716225.1 Dehalococcoidales bacterium
CTTGAGTCCCATGCTACCAGCACCTCATACTATCCGTAGTGAATGTCCTATCGACGGAGCTTGTTGTGCTCGCAATCGGCATCTTATCGGAGAGGCCGTCTATCGGCTTGCGAAAAGGCTGAATCCTGGCGGTTCCCTGCTGAATGAGCTTCATCCCCTGGTCGGCATTAGAACCTACGGTGATCCCTCCGATTGCAACCGTTCCCGAGGCTCCAGCTTCCCTCGATAATTGCTGCAGGAATTCTCCGCTCAGGATCTCCATGATCCCCAGCTTTAAAACCGCCTGTAGCCTGGTATTGCCGGCATCGTTCAGGTAGGCAGACGCGATTGTATACTCTATGCCCGGCTGCATATCGCTTATCAAGGCATCTATATCGTTATCGTATGCAGTATCGGAAGCGGAGATCATGCACTTGCGCTTGATATCCGCCTTTGTTATGGTTATTGCCATAGCATGCAAATTTCGGAGTAAACTGGACACGGTTTTCGGAATAATCTGGACACCCATTTCGGTAATCTGGACACCCGGTGATATGCGACGCTGGACACTTGATCTGACGTCCTACTAATGAATCAATGATTCGGAGGTAGGGATGTCGAGAGAAGGATTGTCCATGCGCAAAGTAAGAGAGATTTTAAGACTGAGGTTTCAGGTAGGACTATCTGCCCGCAAAGTCGCTAAGAGCTGCAAGGTTTCAACCACCACCGTAACAGAATATGAGAAGAAGGCGCTAGAAGCCGGACTCACCTGGCCGCTGCCCGAGGATATGGACGATGACCGGCTCGAACGCATCGTTCGGGGCGGTAGCGTCAGTTCCACCCATAATCGTCCGATGCCGGTGACGGACTACCTCCTGCAGGAGATGCGCAAACCCCACGTTACGCTGTATCTGCTCTGGCTTGAGTATCGGGAACGCTATCCCGAAGGCTACGGATACACTCAGTTCAACCACCACTACAACCAGGCCAAGAAGAAGCTATCCCCAACACTGCGCCAGGAACACAAAGCCGGAGAGAAGCTGTTTACCGACTACGCCGGTGATACCCTAAAGTTAATCGATCCCAGGACCGGAGAGTCTGCGCCGGTATATATCTATGTGGCCGTTCTCGGCGCGAGCAACTACACGTACGCCGAAGGTGTCCTGTCGATGAATCTCGAATCCTGGATAGACTCCCACATCCGAGCATTCGAGTACTTGGGCGGAGTGCCGGAGATAGTAGTCCCCGATAACACGAAGTGCGCCGTTATAAAGCCCGACAGATACGAGCCCGACTTGAATCCCGAGTTTGCGGAGATGGCGGCGCATTACGGATGTGCGGTGATCCCTGCAAGAGTAAGAAAGCCTCGTGATAAGGCGAAGGTCGAGGCCGGCGTTCTTCTGGTAGAGCGGTGGATACTCGCAAAACTCAGAAATAGAATGTTCTTCAGCCTTCATGAAGTAAACGCCGCCATCGCCGAACTCCTTGAACAACTCAACTCCCGCAAACTAAAGATGATCTCCGCCACCAGGCGTGATCTATTTGAGAGACTCGATAAGCCTGAACTCTCATCGCTGCCTGAGTCACGATATAACTTCGGTTCATGGCATACCGCAAAGGTGAGCATCGACTACCACATAGCGGTAGAGAAGCACTTCTACTCCGTGCCGTACCACCTGGTTGGCGAGCAGGTCGAAGCAAGGCTTACCTCTACCATGGCCGAGATACTCTACAAGAACCGGCGAATAGCAAGCCACATCAGGAGCTACAAAGAAGGCGGGTTCACCACAAATCCCGATCACCGTCCCAAGAGCCATCAGAAATATCTCGAATGGACACCGTCACGCATAATCTCCTGGGCTGCAAACAAAGGGCCGAACACCGCCGCCCTGGTGGAGAAGATACTTGTATCAAAGCCGCATCCCGAGCAGGGTTATCGTTCATGCCTTGGAATCATCAGGCTTGCGGATAAGTACACCCCGGAACGAGTAGAGGCCGCAAGCGGGAGGGCGATCAGGTGCAACGCCGTGAGCTATCAGAGCGTAAAGTCGATTCTTGCAAAGGGGCTCGATAGACTTCCCATAAAAGATGCACCCGAATACGTCCCCCCGGCTCACACAAACATCAGAGGCAGAGACTACTACAACTGAGAAACAGAAAGGACTAGAGAAGATGATCAATCAGACAATCGGCAAACTGTGCGAGATGAAGCTCGATGGTATGGCGACTGCCATAAAGGAGCAGATGGAGAACCCACAGGCTTTATCGTTACCATTTGAGGACCGCATCGCCCTTATCGTAGACAGGCAATGGGACTTAAAAGAGACACGAGGCTTAAGGAGAAAGCTGCAGATCGCAAAACTGAAGCAGCAGGCGTCAGTCGAAGACATCGACTTTGCTGCGAGTAGAGGACTCGACAAAGCCACCATGCTCTCACTGTCGGAGTGCAGCTTCATAAGGAATCACTCCAATATAATCATAACCGGGCCGACGGGTGTAGGCAAGACCTATATCGCCTGCGCTATAGCCCATAAGGCTTGCAGACTAAAATACTCCGTCCGGTACTTCGGGTGTGGGAATCTGCTGTCCTGTATGAATATTGCCAAGGCGGACGGCAGTTATATATCGTTCATGCGAAGACTGGAGAAGATCGACGTTCTGGTGATAGACGACTGGGGATTGTATCCGCTCGACCAAGAAGCTGCCAGGGACATCTTCGAGTTACTAGAGGATCGAAGCCAAAGGGGCTCGGTGATCATCGTAAGCCAGATACCGGTCGAGAACTGGTACGATATCATCGCCGCCCCGACCATCGCAGATGCGATATTAGACCGGCTTGTACACAACGCCTATCGGATCGAAATGAAAGGTGAATCGATGAGGAAGAAGCAGTCACCATTGACACAGGAGAGCAAGTAACTTA
>JAQUQE010000132.1 GCA_028716225.1 Dehalococcoidales bacterium
GCTATGCGTATACACGGAAGAGTATGGAGAAATGCACTGTTGCATAGTAAATCCCGAAAAGATAAAGCCTGCTAAGTTAATCTTTGATACAAAAGTTTGGCAAGCTATCAAAAAGGAGTATCTAAAGAAACGGGAGGGCGTAGATGACGACTTATGATAGTGAATCTACGAAATGGTGTCCACAACACGGCTACCCTTTACCCTGCCCTAAATGCGGAATGGGCGAGTATGAACGTGGCTTACAGGATGGCAGAAAGGAAGTGGTAGCGTGGGTGCATTACTATCTCAATCTACCGGAGCTAAAGGGAAGCATAACCGACCAAATTATACGCCCCCAGTGGCGAGCAAAACTAAAGGAGTGGGGAATATGAAAATCTATATTGCCGAGCCACAAGAAATTAAGCATTGCGGAGATTGTCCTAACTGTGGACACTTTGGGGGTAATGATGATTATTGGTGTGCAATCATTGAGAAAACCACCATCACCTTGAGAGATAAAGTCCCTGATTTGTGGGGCGAGATACCGGCGTGGTGTCCGTTGCCGGATAAGGGGGCTGCAGATGGACTTTGAATCAATAACTAAAGAAGAACTAAAACTCTACGCCGAGAAGAACAAAGATTATACCCAGGGCGGCGATAAAATGGGAAACTTCAAGCGTGTGGCAAGTATCCTATCCCACTACCAGCTGGACCTGTCGGACCCGGTAACGGTATGCCTGGTCTATATGTTGAAGCAACTGGATGCCGCGCTCTGGATGCTCAGCCAGGGATATGAGGGTGATATTGAGAATGTGGATACTCGGTTAAAAGATGTCCATGTCTACGCCAAGATATGCAGAATACTACACCAGGAGGGGAAATGAATTACGGGTTAGGCATTATCGGCTGCTGGATATTCTCAGACGCTATATTAAGCTGGACTCTCTACCTGAACGCTCCGTCTTATGAGGGAAGCAAGAAGCAGACATTTCGGCGTGATCACTGGGTGAGATTGGTCCGGTTAGTTCTAGGCGTCCTGTTGATGGTATGGGGGTGGCTGTATTGAAATTATGCCCGGATCAAGAAACGTGTACCCTGTATGAGCGCAGGGATAACTTACCAAAGAACCACGATGTCAGGACTAAATACAAGTGTATGTACTGGCAGGGGGAATGTACCAAGCAGGGAGACGCCTGTAATCTGGATAAAATAAAGCGGATTAAGGAAGGACTGAGTGTCGGCAAAGGGCGTTAAGTTAATACCCTATGATTTAACCCCACTACAGGCAGCACTAATTGAGTGGGGCCGACAAAACGCCTATGGCAGGATTACTATCGTCTTCCAAGATGGTGTACCGGTGCAGGGGATCATCCCGACTGAGGACGGTGCCGGGACGCAGACGGTATTATTCGATAAGATAGCCCGGAAAGCCGGGTTATTACCTACTTGACATATCGTGAATTGGTGGTAGAATAGAGATAATAGAATAAGTGTGTCGCTGACTGAGGAAATCAGAGGCGAGTTTCAGACTTAACAGGGTCTGGGGCTCGCCTTTTTTGTTACTCGGAGTGTGATGGATAGCAGAATACCGGCACCAAAAACAAAAGAGGCAGAAAAACTAATCAAAGCCTATCAGGTGAGTACCCGGGAGCAACGGGAAGAGTGGGCTACTCGATACGGATATTGCAACCTTGATAATTTCCAAACAGCCGTCAGGAAACATTACGGGGTGAAAGTACCTTCATCCCGGCCAAGTGTTGATCTCCCCAAAGTCGAGAGAAACCCGGTAGTTAATCTCCCGCCGGTCAATCTGATACTCCCTAAAGACTTTAAGACACAAAAGGGTGATGAGGAAATCGCTATACTCCATGTCTCTGACGGACACGCTGACAAGATCACCAAGTCCTACAACAAAGAAGTCTACAAGTCGCGGATGCACAAACTGTTTATCTCGGCTATGAAGATTGTTGCCCTTCACCGGAATATGTACCCTATCCGCAAGCTAGTGGTATTCAACACCGGCGATAACATTCAAGGTGAAAACCCGCATCAAGGTTCGTCTGTTGCTGATGTCTCAATGGGGGCCAGGGATCAGGTTACTAAGCTGGCAGCGCCGGTGTGGAATGATATACTCGGTTCCTTCCGGCAGCAGTTCCAGGAGGTAGAGTTTCACGGGGTAAAGGGTAATCATGGCCATGACAAGCTGGCCCCCGAAACCTCGAGCTATGATCTATTACTCTATGACATCTTGGCCGCTGGGATGGGGCAGAAGGATGGTATCAGCGTTCATGTTTACGATGATTGGTATGCGATTGTTGATCTCATGGGATTTAAGCACTTCCTGTTTCATGGGTACGGTATCCCATGCCAACAGGGTGTGCCATTCTTCGCGCTGGATAAGAAGCTGAAGGCTTGGCATATGCAGCTAGGGGGCTTCCGGTATGCTTGGAGTGGTCACTTTCACAAGGAACATTACAACGAGGTTAGCTCTGTATTGGAGCACTTCATGTGTGGCCCGTTGGTTAGTGATGATAACTGGGCGTTGAGCAAGCTTGGTATATCCTCCTCCCCTTCCCAGGGTATTTATGGTCTACATCCCCGGCATGGTATTACCTGGAGGTACAAGCTGGATGTCGATTGAGACCTATTCGCTATGGGAACACCTCAAACCAGAGGGCAAGGCTCAATTGAAGGGCTTAATGCCGAAGGACTGGCAACCGCCGGTCAGTGAAAGGCAGGTCAGGTATCCTACTTTAGCTGAGTGTGAAGAGAATATCAGCAAGGTTATCGGTGAGGTATCCCCGGCACACACAAAGGGGATTAGATGAAGCTGGCAGAGTGGATAATGACGATAGATAAATGCCCGAAGTGCGAAGGGACCGTGTTCTTTCGGACAGAGGACGGGATGCAGTGTTTC
>JAQUQE010000133.1 GCA_028716225.1 Dehalococcoidales bacterium
TGCTCGGCAATCTGCCGTAAGAGCTCAAGGTCGCCCTCTTTCATAACTAACTTCTCCTTGCCCCAAAGAATATGTCCGGTTTAGAAGACGCGTTGAACTGCGTTATCTCCGTTCACCGCCAGCCCCGCTCCCTCTTTATCGCTTCGTAAGCCGCCAGCACCATCTGAAACAGACGCTCTGTGCCCTCAACGCCCGCCGTATCTGGGTGTAGCTTGTGCACCAAATTGTGATACCGCTTTCTCACCTCTTCGTCAGTAGCTGTCCGGTCCAGGCCTAGTATCAGATAGGGGTCGCACATGGATTCACCATTGGGCACCTCCGGAAAGCCGGCGAAGCCCGCACCACTGCTCCGGAGAAACCCCATGAACCGGCGCGGGTCAATTGCCTCCCTCATGAGGGTTTCCGCATACTCCCCCATGGCTTTTTGAAGCTCAGACGGCCACTCCTTACCGAGCCGCCCCAGTTCACCCAGCCATTCATCAGCTAGTTTCTGCCATGGCTCCGTCATTTTCTGCCCTTTTCTTTTTCAAACCGGCCGTCGCAGTTAAGACACACCGGACAGAACCTGAGACTCCCGCCCTCATAGTCCATCCGCATGGTGAAGCTGTCCCCCGTTTTAATCACGCCGCCGCACCGGTGGCAGCGGTGCTCCTTCCGGGCTATTTTGATCGCTCTTTGTGTGCCAAGCTCTTTTGACTGAACCATGGCGCCGTTATTTAGTTTTGATGCCTTTTTCATTCCCATTGCTAACATCCTTACCCAACTTCTTAAAGTCTCCCTTTTTCCCTTCAATCCCAAACGAGCACCGTTCATCATAAGCCGCTACACAGATTTTGAGGTCAGGACAATCTCGACAAGAATCATGCTCGTCAGCGCATTCCCTTAGCCGCTGAACGATATAATTCAAATCCAGTTTTTCTATCCCCGCTTGCGATACGAACTCGGCCCCACTCCTCATTTGCCAAACCCCATTTCGGTTAATACTGGCTACGCTTCCGATGCGTGGGCATCTCTCTCCCTTATCCGGTACTCCGGCGCGTCTATATAAACTACCCTAGCGAAGCTGGCTCTCAGTAATCGACTACCAATGCGCCGCTCAGTATCTCCAGGCAGATCATCAACGGATCGATTTGTCGTCACCACCATGTGCAACCCGTTCACGTAGCGGTAGTCAACTATTTGCATCAGCTTCTCCACCGCCCATTCGGTGGGTTTCTGCGTCCCCAGGTCGTCAAGCACCAAGAGCGGCACCGTGAGCAAGAAATCCATCAGCCGGTCGTATTCCCCTTCACGGTTGTAGCTTGCCCGCAGTTCCTCAAGCATGAGCGGTACCAGCACGTAGCGTGCCGCTTGCCCCCTATCAATCCAACGCCGGCAGATAGCCACCGCCAGGTGGGATTTTCCCACATCGACCGGACCTACCAGCGTCAGCCACCTTAAATCGCCACGTCCTTCGGCAAGCTCTAGCGCCAGTCCGTAGGCTTCCTCAAGCGGTCCGCTAGAGTCAAAGTTCTCGAATGTCCAGCCAGCGGTAGCGGCCGGAAGCTGACACCGGCTCAGCATCTGCTTATACCGCTCTCGCAAAATCCGCTCCCGCGAGCACTCGCAGGGCACGGTCCGGTCATATCGCGGCTTACCCAACTCATCAATCGGATGTACTACCCCACCGCCGCCACAGATAGGGCAAGCAGCCTCTTCCTCACCGGAGTGGTTTGCTGGGGTCAAACGGGGTTGGCTTTCCGGAAAGCGGACCGCTTGGGCTAGCACGCTTTTTATCGAATCCATCGTCACCTCCTTTGCGATAGTTATTCAGGGCTACCTCCAAATCCAGGAACTTCTCCAAACCGCGCTTTAAGAAGTCCTTGAATGTCCACCGGTACTTGAAATAGCACCGCTCATCGTTGACAATGTGTGCGTAATTCTTGATCGCCTGGGAGATTTCCGCCGCGGAGAAATCCCTTGAGGCGGCCGCGAGGGCCCGCGTCATGTCACCTGTGAGCTTCCTGTGTCTAGTCACACCCAGTGAATTCCAGAGGTCAAATAATTCCCTGGCGTCGACTGAATTTTTATGATTGCCCCCTTTGGGGGCTATAGGGGTATAAATACTAGACTTAACTAAACTATACTTAACTATACTGTGCCTACCAGTGGTTGCCACCTGGTTACTATTTGGTTGCGCAGTGGTTACAGTCTGGTTACCACAATCCTCGAAACCGGGGAGACTGGAAGGGTTATAGCGGTCTTTTCTTATCCTTTGATGCTCCCTCCATCCCGGAATATCGAGATACTCACAGCCGTTCTGGCTGTAGAGCCGTATCAGACCCAACTGACTGCAGAGGTCTCTTAGCTCCCTGATGAGATCCTCGGTCTTATCGTTATCGTAAGGAAATATAATTGCCTTAAGGTACTTGGGCGATGCCTTAAGCCTGCCGTCATCGTCCGCGCTGCTAAAGATGCCGATAAATAGCAGCCGTCCTGCGTCAGGGAGACTGCCAATCCTTTCATTTCGCCAGATGTCGGGCTCTATCATGCGACGGGGCATAAACTTCCCTCTTCTTTTTATTTGGTATTAGACGTACTTTTTACTACTCCAGCCGCTTCTGGTAGGGCACCTCAGGACCAAGCGGCGTTTCGGCTATTTCGACTTCTCTTACGCAGCTATCTTCCCTTAAGAGACCCAGAGGTACTAAGAAATTAAAGGTAATGCGGTCGCTATCGGTGAGAGTGTGAGCCACAAAGACCTCCCGCCTTTTACCCATCAGGTGCCGGAATATAAGCCTGCGTATGTCTGCGGTGTATATGTCCAGTATCCTCAGCCACTGAGGCACAAAGTAAATAACTCTCGAACACGGGCTGGCATAACCCCAGGAAAGATAGGCCTTCATGCCACCC
>JAQUQE010000134.1 GCA_028716225.1 Dehalococcoidales bacterium
GCTCCAACCGCCAGTTTCTGTTCTATTGTTGAATTGGCATACCCTGCTTTGCTACTCCACACATCGTAAACAGTGCCGTTAACCAGATTATCGAACCGGTAATATGCCGCTGCATTTGCAGTCGTTATCGCGGGTGCTGCCGAGCTGCCATTAACGCGTTCGTAGACTGTGGCTCCGGGGATTGTCGAATAATACTGATTATCCTTGACCACACCTCCGATTGCAACACCGGAATATGTCGGGGTTAAATTTACAAGGGTTATATTCCGCGAAATCACATCTGCTGCAAGAGGGGAGAATACGGCATAATCGTTAGTGTATCCGGACAGGTTGGTCGTCATATTGATCTGCGAACCGCTTAACCAGTTGTTGCTCGACGAATAATATCCCGATGCGTTGCTTACTGAGATTAACGTGGAGGTTCCCTGCGTGACGTTGACCGATGCACCCTGCAATGCCGCGTTATTTTGATCGACTACATAACCGGAGATCGGGATATATGAATTGATCTCGGTTATTCCGTAGTTCATTACGATCTCGGAACTATCGGATTTCTTTACGGCAACCAGTTCTGCGTAGTAAATGCCATCGGCATAGGTGCTGCTGTCCATAGTGAAGGAGATCGATCCTGATGATCCTGAGATTGTCTGGGTTTTCTTCACGGTACCGTATGCATCGAGGATCTTGATCTCGTAATTGTACGTTGCTGTATCGTAGTACGACGATGGGATAGAATAGGATACTGTGGCGGTACTCCCGGTCGGGTACGACGGGCTTCCCCACGTGACCGTTGCACCGGTCCCTAAAACATAGAAGTAATCCTGTGATTTTACTGCGGTGCCATCGTAGAGCGTGACCCAGTACAGACCATATTCCAATGGCTGGTTCCCGATGTAAGTGTTGTTCATCGGGACGGATACGATGCCTGCCGCTGTGCCGTAATCTGAGATCTTGATATATTCGTCATATACTTTCATCCCTGACGGTGCGGCAATGGTGATCTTGTATCGCGTATCCGGGGGATTCTGCGTGGCCTGCCAGCCATCGGCATATGCACCAAGGGACCATTGAACATTAAAGTGATCTGCGTATACTTGATCCCCGGCACTGTTGATCATGGCAAAATTAGAGGGATCGATCATATCGGATTTGATATACCATGAATGGGGCATGACTGATATAAGGGCTGTGGTGGAGAAGGAGTCTCCGAAGGAGGGATCGTCATAATACCCGGAAATAGCCACCCCATCTATAGAGCCGGCCGATCCCATCCCAAACGAGTATGCCGATGTTCCCGGAACGCTTTCGTGAGTTTTGTTTAATGTGCCATCCATATAGGTATATATTGTTGTACCTGAACGGACAGATTCATACCTATGGAGGGATCCTTCCGACGGGTATATGGAACTTGTTGCGTAGGTCCCCCCAAATAAAGTTCTTGCTGAGTTATAAAGATTCAGCCCCGGGACTCCCGTAGCGTAGTAAGGGATATCACACGTATATGCCCAATAATTTGATGTTCCTGTTGTATTTGGTGTGACGATATACCCGGGAGCCGGACCGTATGCATATGACCCCCCGTCGTGGGTATACCCTCCATAAGTATCCGAATATCCGGGTATTGGTCCCCATCCCATACTGCCGCAACCACCGTGTCCGTTGCACCGACTGTCAAGAGAATATGCCACTGCCCCATTGTTCATGGTATCACTCCACGATGCCGATACCGGAACAATCAAGCAGGTAAGAACAATCAGGCAGAGGAGGGATTTAAAATGGGACTTCCATGAGGAGAACATATAGAGAAAAGAATGTAAGCAAAAGGTATTTATGACTTTTGCAGGAAAAAAGGATTAGAGGGTTGATTCTGCGATGATCGCGGAGCTGCCATCGGAGAACAGCCCGGTAATAACAATATGGTCCTTTTTCGGATTGGTTGCCGGAATTGTTACTCCGAGACCAATTGGTATTGTACCGCCAGAATTTGCCATTACCTGATTCCCGGATATCGTTACCAATGTTGAACCTGTCGTTACGGTAATATTTGTTTTGTCGTTAACGGTGAATGTCATTCCGAGCAATGCGGCTGCATCCTGCCCGACATAATATGTCATTGATACGTGCGAGGTATCAACACGCTGCATCGTTGCCGATACGATATGCGTTGTCTGCAAACTCTGCCCGGCAAACCCGAACAGGAATGCTGCGACAATAGCGGCAAGGACTACGGTCAGCGCAACCAGCATGATTGTTCCCACAATAGGGGTTACTGCTTTTTCGTTTTCCATGGTGTAATCAGTCCTTTGGTGAATTGGGCTCACGTGCTTTTGTTGCCGAAGGTGTGGAGGAACGGCGCACGGTCATAGCCCGTTTTGTCTTATTCTTCTGATTTCCAATGCTCGAAAATGTAATCGTAATTAAATACCGGGCTGTGGGTTTTTGAAAGGCCGGCCCTGATTTTATCCCTCTGCGAATTATAATCGGGGCAGTTCCTATGGAACTGAATGAGGATATCGTTTATTTTCCCCATATCGTAATTTTCAATCAGGTCCGGAAGTATTTTGTACTCTGCTCCTTCAACGTTAAGTTTCAACAGGTCGATACCGGATTCGTATCGCCGGTTAAATATTTCCGATGCCTTAAAAATATTTACAATGTGTGCTTCCTGCAATATGTCTTTGACTAACGATGCCCCGCGATCATTCCCGAATAGCTCTGTCATTTCATTGATATCACTTAGTCCGACTTCAAACACTCTCACTTTTTTGTTGGGTTCAAAATTAGCTTTTGCGCGGCGGGATAAAATCGGGTGGGGCTCATATATGTCGATGTGACACGAATACCTACTATATATCCTCTGTGCCCAGTCTCCGGTATACCCGC
>JAQUQE010000135.1 GCA_028716225.1 Dehalococcoidales bacterium
ACAGGTTGTGGAGTTTAACCATGGCGTGGCTTTACCGGCCAGCGCGCTTTTTGAGTTCGATACGCTGGTCCAGGACAGCACTACTATCAACTACCGCTATAGCGTAAATTGCACTATCATGACTTTTAGCGTCCTGGAGATCCCGGCAGCTATTTAAGGAGTTGACATGCCTAGAGGTGGAACACCTGCACAGGGTTTATGGATGCCGCCGAGAGTGGCGACGCTCTTCGTGGCGGCTGCCGACTCTTTAGATAAATGCCGCGCCCAGGCGGACTATATCTGCGACGGCGTGGCGGATGACGTGCAGATCAACGCGGCCATGGCAGCTCTCCCGGCTTCCGGAGGCCGGGTGGTACTTTCTGAGGGTACTTTCGTACTGGCTGAATCGATAGTATTCCCTGATGATAATATAGTGCTGGAGGGCCAGGGTTGGAACACCGGAATCATCGCCACGGCACTAGCCACAGGAGATCATGCTATACAGATGATAGGCAAGGTTTTCTGCTGCGTTAAAAACTTAGCTATGCTTGGTTCTGCCGGCACCGGTAACACAGTACATTGTATATTTATCGATGACGGCAGTGATATGTTTATAATAGATGGCGTTTATATTGCGGCAAGTGATGCCGACGGTATTCACGTTGAAGGCACGGTCACACAATATGGCGCGATAAAAGGATGCTATATAAACGCAACAGATGGTTATGGTATTTATATCTCAATGGATGCTGGTAATACGAGCCTGTCTTTTAAAATACATGATAATCATATTGAGAGTGCGGGCGGCGCCGCAATATACTTTGGTCAGTGTAACGGCCATTATTACCACGAAATAAATGACAACCTTATAGTTAGTTGCGACTATGGAGTAGATTATGGCGTAGCCACGGTTCCGACATCTGGCTTAATGGAATCCTCTATAATTAATAATACTATCATAAATGCTTCGAACGACGGTATACGCCTTCTGTCCGACTCCGATAACAACCTTATCGAGAACAACTACATCAGCAGCTGCGGCGGGTACGGCATAAACATAGGCGGGGCGACATGCGGCGAGAACAGGGCTATGAATAATAAGCTGATCGGCAATGTGACCGGTCAGATCCAAGACTTAGGGGTGCATACCCAGCTTCCCGAGATATTTATCCCCGTGCCCAACCCCTCCTCCAATATAGGCGCCCACCCCTGCGAACAGCTCACCGACGGCCTTGAAGTAGTGAGCCGCCTTAACGTCTGCATCCCGCTCAACTACCAGGAGCTGGTGACCTGCGAGGCCGTGGTGGTTCCGGGAGATACCGGCAACATGCGGCGCAGCGTGGCCACAGACTGGGGTGAGATAGCAAGCGGAGAGTCTTACAACATCGACTCCGGGGCCGTAGCCGAGGGTAACGTGGCGGTAACGGGAACTCAGGTAGAAGGCATTGATATAGCCGCGGCTTTTGTGGGCGTGGGGGCTCTTGGCCCGGGCGATATAGTGGGCGTGGCCTTTACCCGGCACGCGGATGATGTTTTGGACACCGTGGACGCGGACTGCTGGCTGCTGGGAATACGGATGAGGTATGTGTAGGATGGTGAACTAATGAACGAAAAAGCTATCGTCGGATTAGTGCTGGGCATCGGAGCCATAACAGGTTTGGTAATATACGTAAGCAAGCATGCTCAGGCAGATGAAGAATTGGAAACGTATGAATGTGCTTTCTGTGAAGAAAGATTCAGTGGTCCGGATTCTATCATGGATGTCACACAACATATGGAAAATCATATTCAGAGCAAGTGGGGGTTGTCGGGTACTCCAGGGTGGATACCAGAAGATGTGAATAAAGATGGTGTGATCAATGTTCTTGATATGATAGTGATAGGCCAACAGAAATGGTCTCTTGTGCCTATCGATGATATGGTCTATAAGATAGTCTTCTAGGAGTAAATATGTCAGGGGCTTACGAGAATAAAGGGGCGATGGCGGCGACGATTGTTGTGGCCGCGAGCGACAGCCTGAATAAGGCCGCCGCGAACTACAAGTGCGATGGGATCGCGGACGACGTTGAGATCCAGGAGGC
Organism: Dehalococcoidales bacterium; assembly: GCA_028716225.1. Classification (NCBI taxonomy): domain Bacteria; kingdom Bacillati; phylum Chloroflexota; class Dehalococcoidia; order Dehalococcoidales; species Dehalococcoidales bacterium. The sequence goes on from JAQUQE010000135.1 coordinate 2,061, forward strand.
GATCGACGCGCTGCCGGCAGGGGGCGGGAAGGTGGTGCTGCTGGAGGGGAATTACGTCTTTGCGGCAACGGTCACAAGAGCCATAGATAATATAACTATTCAAGGTCAGGGACGCAGCACTTATATAAGTTACGATGATGCAACGGCAATATTTAACAGCGGCGCACAAGATCGGTGGATATTTAAAAACTTTGGTACAGACGCAGGCGGTATAACCACTACTGCATCATGTGTTATAGATAACTGCTGGGTTGATGACGTACTAATAGATAATTTGACACAACGTGTTGTTAGAGGTACGGATAATTTTGGCGGTTATGGCTCTTATACTACGATAGCGCTGGCTCCTCCACTGGATAATACGGACTATAGAGTAGTTGTAATTCCAACAGCAAACCCATCCATGGTAGGAGAGGTCTGGATATCCGATAAAGCAGTCAACAGCTTCAGGGTTAATAATACAGGATCCGGAGTTTCTGCTTTTGAATACTTTGTGGTGCCATATTAAGTAGGTGATATATGAAGAACGTAACGGTAAAGGGCACTAAATTAATAATCGATGCGGTCGAGATTGATTTATCGGACCATGCGGGTAGGAAGGTGACTGTTTTTGAGGAAATAGATGGGTCTTTAACTGTTGAATCAAAACCACGTCATTATCAGTCGATACGTGAGCTATACGTACCTTTGCCTGTAATCACTTCTATAGATACCGGCAAGAAGGACAAGGAAGGAATGCCTATAACCGAGAATTACCTCACCCCAATAGCTCTTGATAAGGCAGACATAAGGAAAT
>JAQUQE010000136.1 GCA_028716225.1 Dehalococcoidales bacterium
TCAGGCGTAGTCGAATACGCTATGGCAGTAATAGTCCAAGAACTATTCTGCCCTGTGCCTCTAAGGGCTATTTTCATCCCAACCGATATAGGATGATATCCAGACACCACTATCGTTCCAGACGAAAGGGTCGAGTATATTTCAACCTGATCAAGATGCGGCCTAATATCTATTTGGCCGCTTACCTTCGCCATATTCGTCGTGGCATCCGAGACCGTAAGGCTCGTCAGCGTATTCTCGCCGCCAGACAGCTTCGCCCACGCAAAGCTCGTCGGAATCGCGTGGCGACGCATGAAGTTGACAACCTCGTACAGCGTAGGTCCGGTATACGCCGGGTCTCTCATTGCCCGAACATACGCTTCACTCATGACAACCTTGAACGGCACCAGAATGCGCTGTGGCATGTTGCGAGTGAACATCCTCGGAATAGCACCATCGTAGTCGAACGAAAAATAATTGGAAAACGCGGTCCATCCTGTACCGTAATCGGCGTCATCCTTGGATTTCCTCATCAACGAAACAGCGTTGCGCCCAATCTTGAGCGCATAGGCATCCATCGCCGTGCCGCTTGTCGCAACCCATTTTGCACTCGAGTCATACCATTTGCAGCCGAAGCTCAAGACGAATTCGTTTTCTTCCGCTACCGCCGACCCTCCATAGCACGCCCAAATATTTCCGTTGGCTAGGTTCAGGATATTGATGTACGTCGGATTGTCGACGGTCGCCGCCAAGCCGTTCATCTGCATCAGCATGTACTGGTCGAACAAAAACCTGCGAGCCGTGTTGCCCCACTGCTCATCCCCTGTATCGCCAGTCTTAAACTCGAAAGTATCCCAATCCGCCGCTACGTTCAGACGCAACTCCGCCGGAACCGCCGCTACGTCTTTCCTGTACACCTTGGAGTCTCCAAGAGCATAGGTAAAGAGCGACACGTCACCCGTCGAGCTACCGGACGGCACAAACAACTTCCACTGCCCGTCGTTGCCTAAGTATCCGCCCTGTGCAATCGCCAACCCATCCTGATTCCAATAAATCGACAGGGTAGTCCTTGTAACATCGGCGTCGTTCACCACGTTGTTCGACCGCCACAACAACTGCCAGACCGATGTCGCGACGACCGGATAGAACTTGCGGATTCTGCCGTTGATCAAGGAAAGTATTGTCGCAATCTGGTTGACCAATGTATCGGTCGACAAGCTGTCTGGCGTTCCCGTGTGAGACTTGCCCCAAACCTCGTTGGTGTGCAAACCTATATTTCCCACATTCCAGTTGTAAACGCCTAATTCATCAAACGGAACATAAGCATAATAGATGGCATTGAACGCATCGTCGCAATCAACATCCACCGTGTTCGCGAAATTCAGCTCTATCCACGGATTTTGGTAGCACTGATCGCCATCCAGCGATCCAGGACCGATTGGAGATCCGCCTACCTCATCGGCGTACCATGCTCCGGCCGCGATCTGTCCACCATCGCTACCGCGCAAGGGAGCAAAAAATTGATTCGACGCTGCCCGTATGGACACCCGCGTCTTGTTGTCCAAGGAATTGACAAACGAAACCTTGTCCGGAATCTGAAAACGAGTGCGCCCCGGCGATGCAGAAACACTGAGCATCTTCCGGCAAATCACACCGCGCTTTCGAGCTACCTTGGCCCGAAATCCACCGGACGTGTTCACGTAGCTATTCAAAACTGACGTAGCGCCCGCTGGAAGAACGATGATCCCCAGCATGACCCCGTTTGTCGGCACTTCACCTAAGCTATCTACGACCCCAATATACCCCTCTGTTTCTACGCCGGTATCGTAGTCAACATCTACGAACACAGCCAAGGTAGTCTCCGAAACAATCGGCCACACCAGGCCACCCAGGTTCATCACCACATCGCTCGTCAGCCGCACCACCGTGCATATACCTGTGGCTTTGTTCCTATGGAGTATTATCGACTCGTTCTCTTCGGTCCCGACCAAAAACGATTCCCCGGCCGGACTGTTCTGCTTGACGATACCACCTCGATATGCCCCAGCCAGATTCACACCCGCTTGGATATTGGCACCTTCGGAAGCGTAGGGCTCCGCAAAACGGAATTTGATTTTCGTCTTATCTATCGCCGAAGTAGTTACAACTGCCATTTGCTCACCCTACTGCAAAGGTAGCGCACTCAAGTGCGCGTCCTCCTGTTACTTGCGTTTCCGCGCCTTCCTGCGATTTCGAGCCTTCCTAACCTCGTCCTGTTGACCGGCATCGCCATCCGACTTCAGATCCAGGAAGTCCAGATCCAAAAGCCGCTCGAAATCGTTACTGTCTATGTTGTCGCCCAGCCACTCTTCCTTGAGCGGCATGACATCAAACTCGATCTCTTCTTGCATCATCTCTTCGATCTGCCTGACTCGAACCTGCTCCGCTTTCAGTGCATCCGCATACTTCTCATTCAGCACCGCAATCTGCGCCTGAACCTCAGGAAGCTTTGCCTGCGCCACCGAATACCCACCAGCGCCCATAGGTGTCCCGTGTTTACGCAAGATAGCGATATGCTCTTCGTTATACTGCTTCATCTCGGGAGGGATGTCACGAGCCTCTTCCACCGGATCTAGGATGTACTTCAAGTCTCGCTTGATAAAAGCAATGTCTCGCCGATGCTTTACATCCCGACTCGCAATCTTGGTAACAATACGAAGAAGCTCCTCTATCTCTCCGTAAGTTCGCTTAGGAATCCCATCAATCGATTGATCTTTCATCTCTTCATCCATGTCTTCATCCTTTCATTATTACATCGCTCCTTGCATCGCAAAATGCGAAGCCGCAAGCAATGACGGCTCGGCACCGATCCTCTCATACGCGCCCATCGAAGGCA
>JAQUQE010000137.1 GCA_028716225.1 Dehalococcoidales bacterium
ATGAAGAGGCCAATGAACTGATAGACAGGTACGCAGGGTTCCACACTGAGGAGGTGGCGTATGCATTGGTGTCGGAGAAGGAAGGGCAGATGCTCCTCGGGTACGTAAAAGCCCATCCTGAGATGTACGGCCCGGACAAGAAGCCCTATGGGACAATATCTGGTGGTGGGTACAAGCCCAATCCAAAGGGCAAGTTCACCAAGAGCGTGGAGAAGGGGAAGAAAGAACCAAAAGGGCATCCTAAGTGGATGCCATGGAGATGAGGATATGTTTGAACTACTGCGTGCCCAGAAATGCATAAAATGTGGAGCTAAGGTAAAGAAAGCGCTCACCCTGACCAGCGTGAGCTTTAAGACAGAGAGCGGGGAGCACAAGGTCCAGATGGATGAAGAAGGCCCCTTCTGCAACACATGCACCCAGGTGAGAGCGTGGGAGCTGGTGGCAGAGGAAGAGAAGCGTCTGGAGCAGTTGAGCATAGGCAAGACCATCAATCTGATTGTCCAGAGTGAGGGATGAACATGGGGACGAACTACTACATTTGCTGCAAATCCTGCGGGTCGAGAGAAGTGCACATAGGCAAGATGTCCATCGGCAATCCCTTCTTATCATGCTTCGATGGATTGGATGCGTTGAAGGCCAAGCTCGCTGACATGAACGAGGGTTTGGACATGTTCGAGGTCAGGAACGAGTACAATGAGGCCATAAGCCCGGAGGAGCTGTGGGACTGGATTGACAAACGGACCGGGAGGGACGAACAGCTCTTAGGCTGGACATACACCGATGATGAAGGGGATTGGAGTTGAAGATATTATGACACAGAGAAAGGTTTTCGACATCTGGACAACAATAAGCAAGACCGGTGTCCTGAACATGGGCAAGTTCAAGCTGGGTGGAATGGAGAACCAGAAGGTCCACCTCATGATATACGCCGATGCGAACCCCATGGTCATCGCCAAGCCCTTGCCTGGGGTGCAGCAGTCCGGCAGGCTGACCAAGGACCGGGACCTAGACCCCATGCCCTGCACGCACTGCCAGGACAAGTGCAAGCAGGACCTGAAGTGTGACCTCTTCAAGGACTGGAGCGAGAGACAGAAAGAGGGCATAAATACGCATGACAAGGGCATCATCGGGGGTGGGCGATGATATGGCATACTGGACATGCTTTAAGTGCGGCAAAATAGGTTTGAAAACAATCGATGAACTGACCGATGAGGGGTGGCAAGGTTTTGACCTGCGATATGGAACGCCGTCCAAGCGTCTCAGGAAGTTCTCCTGCCCGGAGCATAGGGAGGAGTTCAAGGCAATGACCATCGAAATGTGGAAGGAGCTAGAGAATGAGCAGTGATGAGCGAACAAGGAGGTGAATGAAATGGAAATCGATGACAAGAAGCTACTGGCCGATTGGGTCTTGAACGAGAGCGACCTTAAGAATGGAGCGCATATCAACGAGAACATCTGCGAGCAATATGGCGAAAGTCAGGTTCGCGTCCTCATCCTAAGGGGAGGGCGGGAGTGATGCCCCATATTCAAACTCGTGAAGAAGGGATGAGATGAGGAGAAGGGGCAGTACAAAAGAGGAGGAAAGAGCGTGAACGCTGATGAGAACGTCTGTGATGAGCCCAGGTACTGCATGTACAAGGGCATATTCTGCGACCACGTCCTAGACTGCAAGTATGGGGGCAAGTGCACCCTCTATGAGGTCGAGGCACGAGGGAACGGCATAATCGCCTACAGGATATGCCGTGGGGACGATGACCTCCTGGACTTCATCAAAAGAATGTTCAAGGACGAGCAGACCGAGGTCAAGGTCAAGAAGGGGAGAATATGAACGAGAAACTAAGAGAAGCAATAGACAAGTGGCAGTTGGCCGGGTACGGCCCCGGCTATTGGGACGGCTATATTCAGGGCATGGTGGCCGCGAACCCTGAGCTGGGCAAGGAACGTATTATCTGGGTTTGTATAGATTGTGGGCTGCGCATGACCGATGTAGCCTTCAACTCGTTCTCTAAGCCCTGTTGCCGTAATTGCGCCAGCCCCATAGTCATTGATGAGGACCCGCGCTACTTCTGCTGCTCAAGGCTCGATGAGTTCATAGAGAAAGGGGCTATCTCCAGGAGAGGCGGTCGGTTCTGGCTGACCACCCACTACAACCCCATCAAGGTCGAGGGGGGTGTGGGCTATGCGTTCTGGAACGAGTGCTCAAGCGTCATCGAGCACTGCCCGTTCTGCGGAGCGGACCTCCCGAACGAGGTCGATAATCCCCCGCCTAAGAAAGAGTAAAAGATAAGACCTCTCTGCCCCATCCCCCATTCAGTGAGCTGGATGACCACCGAGATGATGTCCAGTGATGAGAGCATGGTCCATGCTCTGGAGAGGTGGTTGAATGACAGTGACCTCGACTGGTCCCCATATGGGTCGAGGGTCGACCCCTACATGGGCGAGACCGACGAGGCGGTAAGAGGGTGGATGTGGTGTCGCATACGTCGATTTGTAATCCGCAGGGATATGGGAATCTGCCAACTGTGCGGGTTCCCCATACAGGCCGGTGAGGAGCAGGTGCATCACATCGTGTTCCGGTGCCATGGTGGCAGTGACCACCCCATGAACCTCATGAGCCTAGACCGCTCATGTCATGAGGCTCTGCACAGGAACAAGGTGGAGATATATGAGGTGCTGTGAAATGGCCACGGATAGAAGTACCTGGAAGAAGCTCGAACGGCGGATAGCAAAATCCTTAGGGGGGTCCCGTGCCCCCTCATCGGGCTCCTACCTTTCAGACAGCACGGATATTGAGGGCGTCCGTATCTGCGATAAGGACT
>JAQUQE010000138.1 GCA_028716225.1 Dehalococcoidales bacterium
AAGAAATACTGGCCGTTGGTGCTTGATTCACCGAGAGCCAGAATAACCTCGGAGCCGATAGCCAAAGGCGCTCCATCCTTATATCCCTCGAAGGTTCCCGTCCACCCGGTACACCCGGCCACATAGTCCCTCACTCCGGCATCGACGAAATCTGTTACCTCCAAGGCATCGGCAACATAGTCAATCGTCCATGACTTAATCCCGTCAACCTCGGCCAGCGCCTTCACGTCATCAATATCAAACGTGCCATCGTCCAGGTCTTCATCCTGATAAAGTCCTATTGAAATTAGAGCACTGCATGAGGCAGGGGCAGCCAGTAAGTCAAAACAATACTTCCACGTGTCCGCCGTCAGTGCCGGGACGACCAACGACTCTACCGCCGAGGCACATTCCCCTGTATCATCGAGTAGGAGCTTTAGTTGTGTTGCCGTAGTCGTTAAACTAGACCGGGCATACCAGACAACAGCGTCATACGCCGACAGGTCTTTAGAAATAACCTCAGACATAAGGAGTTTATCCGCACCGACACCAACCGTTGTCACTCTTGCGCAATACGTCCCGACCTTGCCCGTAGTCGTGCTAGGAGTACAGCCTGACTCGGTATGTTCGTTCCATGCGTCCTCGCAATCTTCCACTAATAGAGCGTTAGTATAAACGCCACCGTTCTTACCTGATATATGAGCCATTTTATCCCCCTTATGCCGTAGCGACTGTTAATGCACCGCACCCGGTGAAATCGTAGGAATAGGTCACCACACCATCAAAGCTAGTGTTAGCATGGACGCCTGTTAAAATACAGTCACCTTCCCACATCTGGTTGGCTGTGTCCGATTCCTGAAGGTGGATACTGACCTTGGTTCCGATTGCTGTAGGAGCGCCGTCTTTATAACCTTCAAACGTCCCTGTCCAGCCTGTGCATCCGGCAACGTAATCCCTTACGCCAGCGTCTACAAAGTCGGTAACCTCGAGAGCGTCAGCAACGTAATCTAACGTCCACGATTTTATTCCGGTGATTTCGGATTCGTCCCCGTCACCTGCCGTCCCTGTCAGGACAGCCCCGTTCTTACCTGATATATGAGCCATATTACCCTCCCTGAAGTAATTTAATTATCTGGTCTTTATTTTTTTCTAATGCAGGACCGAGGAATGGATGAGCCTGCATTTTCCGAGTCCCGTACTCTTGGAAGCTGGAATATTCAACATTCGTTCCCACCCTAGCCTCGGTTGGTTCAACCTCATGCGTGATAGAGCTTCTCAGAGTTCCCGTATCTACCGGGGATTCCTTCTTGGCATCCCGTTCAACTAAAAGAGCGGCTTTTGTCAGGCCGCTCTCCAGCTTCTTATTTATCTCCCCTTCCCGCTTATCACGGAAAGAGATTATCGAAAACAAACTCATGCGTAAGCCTCTAATAGAAACTCGGTAGAGAGATAGCTAACCCTGCCCCAGTTGGTAGTCCCCAGTCCTAAGTTGTCGCTGATCCATGAGGTGTCGCAGGAACTGTTTAATGTCCTGTCAGCGGCTACTTTAGCGACTAGCGACTTGGTTCCCGTCGGTTCGATGTAGTCTAGAATTTCGTTAAAAGCGGAGGGTGCGTCTTGCTTTGTGAGCAAGAGGACGATTCTAAACGTGTATATAGATGTCGCCGTAGCATCCCCGAAGGTCTGCTTATACGCTACGCCTCTTGGCAGAATGAGGGCGGCGGGAAGCTCATTGATAGAATCAGGTAGCTCATTCGGAGCGTAAACCCTCAGTCCGCTAATAGATAGGGTGGTTTTTAATCCGGTGCCTATTGATTCAACACCCATTAAACTTTCCTTCTAACGTATACTTTTAGTAGCTCTTTGATGTCAGGATCGAGGCCATGATGAACCTCGAAAGTCCCTATATCCGGCATACCAACAACCGTCGCATATCCCGATTCCCGCCTCTTGAACCATCGGCATACCTGCATGATGGCTGCCCTTCTAATCGGCTTCGGTACAGTTGAGGCATATCCCCATGAACCATTAATCTCGACACCCTTTTTGATGCCGGAAGCGAAGCCTCCGTAATCCCCGTTAGGGTTAACTTTGACCATCGTTTTGGGGTAATCGTTCAAGGGGTATAAGATATAGTCGTCAGTCGTCAGTGTGGCCTCAAAGGTGCCGTCCCCGTCCTCGTCTAATTTAAGAGTGGTAACAGAGACTAGATCATCAATGAATAAAGGGGAAGCGGAGCCGTCAAAGTACCTTGTCTCGGAAGTGGTGTCGAACTCTCTTTTGCAATAGTTGTCTATGTGTATCTTGGCTTCCTCGATTAACGGCTGTATAACATGGTCTTTGGTGTCCTCGGTTATATCTAAGTCCCTTTTAACCTCATATATATTGCAGTAGTCCATTAGCCACTCTCCCTTACGGTAATCCAGCCGCTATTGATTGATTCAACTACTCCACTTGATGTTGATTCGGTATCATACAGGTACGACCCGACAGTATCGAAATCGCCATCTTGGACTGAGTAATGATAGGTTCCCGAAGCGGCAACATCTACCGTACATTCACCCTCAACAAGTAAGGTGCCGGGGATGTTAGGATTCCACACTTTTAAGGTGATGGTTTTGCCTGTTATGTTCCTCGCCGATCCGTCATTGTCATAGGCCGTCCAAGACAGGTTATAGCCGTAATCATCTTTTTGGACTGAGATATTATCCGTATTAGCCATCTGTTATATACTCCGTGTTTTTACTTCTATCCGGCGTGTAGGTGTTGAGAGTCCTGTCGGGTATATATGTTGACCTGCTTCTATCCGGCGTGTAGGTGTTGAGACTTC
>JAQUQE010000139.1 GCA_028716225.1 Dehalococcoidales bacterium
TCGTTGAGACAGTGCCCAAATCGTTACGCCATTCGTGCGGGTCGGAACTTACCCGACAAGGAATTTCGCTACCTTAGGACCGTTATAGTTACGGCCGCCGTTTACTGGGGCTTTGGTCAGAAGCTTCGCCTTGCGACTAACCCCCTTCCTTGACCTTCCAGCACCGGGCAGGCGTCAGTCCCTATACATCATCTTGCGATTTAGCAGAGACCTGTGTTTTTAGTAAACAGTCGCTTGGGCCGTTTTATTGCAGCCTCTTCGAGCTTGTCTGAGTGAATCAGACTCACCCTGGTGAGGCACTCCTTCTCCCGAAGTTACGGAGTCATTTTGCCGAGTTCCTTAACGAGGGTTCTCTCGAGCGCCTTGGTATTCTCTACCTACCTACCTGTGTCGGTTTTAGTACGGATGCCCTCTGTTCTGGTTAGAGGTTTTTCTTGCCAGTGTGGGATCGATCAGTTCGCCGCCGTAGCAGCTCCCCATCACCTCTTGAGGTTAACAAAGAGACGGATTTGCCTGTCTCTTCCCTCTACGGGCTTGGACACGGAACTTTTATCGTGCTGACCTACCCTCCTGGGTCACCCCATCACTCAATAGCGAACAGATGGCAGTACCGGAATATTAACCGGTTGTCCATCGCCTACGCCTTTCGGCCTGAGCTTAGGCCCGACTAACCCTGGGCGGATTTACCTTCCCCAGGAAACCTTAGGTTTTCGGCGGGCAAGATTCTCACTTGCCTTATCGTTACTCATGCCGGCATTCTCACTTCTCTCTGGTCCAGGCCTCCTTTCGGTAACCCTTCTGCCCTGAGAGAACGCTCCCCTACCCCTGGTATACAAGATACCAAGCCATAGCTTCGGTGGCAGACTTGAGCCCCGTACATTTTTCGGTGCAGAATCACTTAACCAGTAAGCTGTTACGCACTTTTTAAATGGTGGCTGCCTCTAAGCCAACATCCTGGCTGTCTGGGTAATTCAACTTCCTTTACCACTTAGTCTACACTTGGGGACCTTAGCTTATGGTCTGGGCTGTTTCCCTTTCGACTACGGAGCTTATCCCCCGCAGTCTGACTCCCAGATTAGTAACTATGGCATTCGGAGTTTGATTGGATTCAGTAACCTGGTAAGGCCCCTAGTCCATTCAGTGCTCTACCTCCATAGCACAACATCTGAGGCTAGCCCTAAAGCTATTTCGGGGAGAACCAGCTATATCCGGGTTTGATTGGCCTTTCACCCCCATCCACAGCTCATCCCCTAATTTTTCAACATTAGTGGGTTCGGGCCTCCGCCTGCGTTCAGACAGGTTTCACCCTGGCCATGGATAGATCACCCGGTTTCGGGTCTACGTCAACCAACTAAATCGCCCTATTCAGACTCGCTTTCGCTACGGCTCCGCAGCAGATGCTGCTTAACCTGGCTGGTTGGCGTAACTCGCCGGCTCATTCTACAAAAGGCACGCGGTCACACCTGCCTCTGGCAAGCCAGGGGCAATGGTGCTTCCACTGCTTGTAGGTATACGGTTTCAGGTACTATTTCACTCCCCTTCCGGGGTACTTTTCACCTTTCCCTCACGGTACTAGTTCACTATCGGTTACCAGTTAGTATTTAGCCTTGGGAGGTGGTCCTCCCGGTTTCACACAGGGCTTCACTTATCCCGTGCTACTCGGGAACCTGATAGCGAGAGATCAATCTCTTTCGCCTAAGGGACTATCACCCGCTCTGGTGGAGTTTTCCAAGCTCACTTGGGCTAGAGAGTGATTTTGTAACTCTCTCTCTTCTTGTCAGCAAAGAGATATCAGGCCCCACAACGCGCAGGAGGCAACGCCTGACAGCTATTAGACCTCTTGCGTTTGGGCTCATCCCCTTTCGCTCGCCGCTACTTAGGGAATCGTTATTACTTTCTCTTCCTGGGGGTACTAAGATGTTTCAATTCCCCCCGTTTCGCCTCCTGACCCTATGTATTGAGGTCAGGATACCCGAGGTTTACTCGGGTGGGTTTCCCCATTGGGAGATCCCCGGATCAAAGCCTGCTTACGGCTCCCCGAGGCTTATCGCAGTTAACCACGTCCTTCATCGCCTTCTGGTACCAAGGCATCCGCCGTATACCCTTTTCAACTTGACCGTACCTCTATAAAATTAATAATATTAAACTACTTGCTACCTATTTATGTGATTTTCAAAGAACAAAAAACGTATAACCATAATACTTTTTGATTTTTAGTTTTTGGTAATAAATTCAGGTCTATATTTATAGCTGATAAAGCTTGTTATTCGCTCATTGCTAATTATTTATAAAAATTTATGAGGGCTACGATGATACGATGAATAGTATTGACATGACATGCTTTCAGCATATCACACGATGATAACATATACAGTCGATATATACTGTAGCCTATGCTCTGAATCAGTAGTGTTTCCTGCATTCTGTTAAACTCTTTTACTAAATACATGCTACTGATGACTGAATTATATGGCATACGTAGTACTTTTTACGTTATACCTGTTTAAAAGCTGGTGGAGATGAGCGGGATTGAACCGCTGGCCTCCGCCGTGCAAGGGCGGCGCTCTCCCTGCTGAGCTACATCCCCAAAATGGTGGGCCTTCCTGGAGTTGAACCAGGCACCTCACGCTTATCAGGCGTGCGCTCTAACCAACTGAGCTAAAGGCCCAAAATTAGCACCCAGCCATCGACCATTTTCTCCTTAGAAAGGAGGTGATCCAGCCGCACCTTCCGATACGGCTACCTTGTTACGACTTCACCCCAATCGCTCGCCATACCCTCGGTACCTTCCTCCCCGA
>JAQUQE010000140.1 GCA_028716225.1 Dehalococcoidales bacterium
GTTAAGCCCGTCAGATTGTGATTGTAGAGCGTCATTTTGCGTGGGACGGGCGTAAAACACGCCTCGGCGAGCGTGGAAGCGGTAAAAATCGGCGGACACGCCTCGCGCGCGCGCGCGCGCGCGACTCCCCTCCCCCCTCCCTCAATTCCTCGTCCAGCTTCGATGTCCGGTGACCTCAAGAAGTCCGGTGTACGCTGGCGCGCCTTCGGCTTGCTTCCGTGTTCCCTCGCACCTGGCGGTGCTCGCTCACGCGGTTGACAGGGCTACCGATGGTGTCCGTTTACGTAATGCGTAGGTTTTCATCCTTCCAGGCTGGAGTTCCCCCAGTATCCGCTTCTCCGTATCCGGTGCGTTCGTTAGGGGGTACGCTCAGTCTGTCCGTAGTGGATAACAGGTCTTAAAATTATAAGGGCTGGCATGGTATATCATCAAACCAGCCCTTACCGATTTACGGGCATCTAGCGGTGTTCTGGGGCGTTCTAGTCCCTAGGGTCAGGGGTGTAACTTGGCCGTTCTCGCTCTTTTGGCAGTTCAGTGTATGACCCAGGGCAAACCTCATGTCGTAATACCAAAATACGTTTACAGGCGTCCTCACCCATTTTTATAGCGTCAAACATATCCTGCGGTGCTGGTGGGATGATACCAGCCTGTAGGTCGCACAATATCTCGATTGCTTTCGCTATCTCCATTTTTCTCACCTTTCCTAATCAATTCGTGGTTCGACGGGGAACATGTCCAGCTGAAAATCTTTTCTCTCGTCCTGCCCTTCAACCTTCTGAAGTCTCCCCGTACGCTCGTAGAATACGTGCTTACAGCGAGTGTTAAGGCACTGGTACTCTCGTAACGTGGGTTCTTCACCTGGTGCCGGTAGCCAGTTAGTCTTACTGACTTCCGATTGACAGATAGGACAATACATATTACCTCCTTAGATGTCAGAATCGCCGGAATCCGGGTCAGCGTCATATAGATTTGGTAAGAAGTGCTTGCACTCTATCATGTTTCCCTCAAGGGGCTCATCCGACATACTTGAGGTCATGCCCTTGAATGGGCAATTAGAATGATAGAGTTTACACTCTTCACAGTAGGCTGTTGGCATGGTATCACCCCCTTTCACTCTAATTCTCTCTGCGTGCCGGTTCCTGGCTTCCTCGGCTTTCGCTTTCATTTCCAGTTCATGAATGGTAGTCTGGAAATTCTTTAGCCTGCGTAGTACGGATTCCAGGTCGTTGCACAGCCTGACAAATTTACGGGTTCTCTCCGGCATGCGCCTTAAAGTTTTTCTTCTTGTTGGCATATCTACACCCCCTTTCACTCTAATTCTCTCATGGAACGGGGGTTGCTACAATACCTCAATAGTACTACAATGAGGGAGTACTTTAGTAAGGGGGACTTCATGGAACTTGACCGACTTGAACGTCTTGAGAAGTGCTACGATGAGCTATCGGCAGCCGTCAACAAGCTGCTAGGGCAAACGGGAACAGTCGAAATGATTCTCAAGTGGGTCGTATTACCGCTTTTAATCATTCTTGGTGGCTTAGTAGGCATTAAGATAGCTATGCCGTAGGCGTCCAAAGCTCGGTATCGTCAAATTGCAGGGAGTTACCGCTTCCTCCTGAAAATCCTATGCCCATGCGGTTAATCGTGCTGTCGCGCCACATGTTCACGGTATCGTAAAGCGTTCCTTGCAATACCCATTCGGACGCCGTGTTCTCTTGATATAGACTGACTGCTAAAGCAGCTACACCGGACAAGTTTTCTCCGTTCCAGAATACACAGCGATAGTGACCTTCTTCTCCGTTGGAAGGGCAAGTTCCCATTGTTCCTATAACGGTTGGGCTGCCATTGACTACTCGGCTTAACTGCCAGGTTGTGGCGTACCCCTTTAGCAAATAGCAGTTTTCGCACTGTCCGCTGCCTAGCGGGGATTGATTCCTAAAAGAGAAGGCTGGCTGTGAGTTTATCACTTTTTTAACCCAGAAGCGTATTTCCCCTTCGGGGACAAGCTGCACGTTGGCTCGACGACTGATTAATCCACCTCTTCCGGTCGTACCGGTAGATGCCAGCTTTACTGACGTTGGGCTGCTCTTGTACCAAGTCGCGTCCAGCGTCAAAGTAGTATTCGGTTTCCAGATATCCCAGTCTGAAAGTGCCATAATTCACACACTCCAATCATCATAAAGTACCCGGCTCATAGCCGGTGGGGGCGTTCCCCAATACTCAATTAACACTAGCGTCATTTCTGGTACATCTGTTCCCCAATAATCAATCAATACTTGTTCCATCTCTGGCGGTTCGTGGCTCTCGTATGACCAACTATCAATGAGTAACCACTCCATAGCTGGCGGGTCGCTACTCTCTCGTGACCAGGGTTCGAGGCTATATTGCTCCATCCCGATTTTAGTCAGGTCGATGTACGTTTTCAGTCCGTAGGTGTCAATCGTAGCTTTGCGGATGATATCAGTTACTACAGGAATAGTGAAGCTCAACTTACCCTGGGCGTCAAAGTACTTTTTAGCCGTCACGCGGTCCGGCGTTGACAACCTGGCGGACTGATAGTCTATCCAAGCGGGAACACGAGACCGGTCCAGCTTTTTACCAATGCCGCCGCGGTAAATCTGCATCGTGTAGATATTGGCAAATAGTATGGCGTTATCCAGCCCGATAAAGACAGAAAAAAGCGGTACGGACTCCGCCTGGACGGAAAAGAACATGTTAGGCTCGGCGGTGGGTTTAAGGTACCTTTCCATCAATCCGGCAAGGGCATCCGCCCTGGTGTCCTCG
>JAQUQE010000141.1 GCA_028716225.1 Dehalococcoidales bacterium
TGGGACACTCCGCCCTTCACTCCAACCCCGCCGGCAGCGGCAACACCGCCCTGGGAGATTACGCCCTCTACGCCAACGCCACTGGCAACAACAACACCGCCCTGGGAGTCTCCGCCCTCCGTTCCAACACCACTGGCTACCAAAATACCGCCCTGGGAGTCTCCGCCCTCCGTTCCAACACCACTGGCAACTACAACATCGCTCTGGGAGACTCCGCCCTTTACGACAACACCGAGGGCTACAGCAACTCAGCCCTGGGAAACGTCGCCCTCCGTTCCAACACCACTGGCTACCAAAATACCGCCCTGGGATACTTCGCCCTCTACGCCAACACCATTGGCAATAACAACACCGCCCTGGGAACCTACGCCCTCTTCTCCAATACCACTGGCAACTACAACATCGCTCTGGGAATGAATGCCGGAAGGTATTTAGCCAATGGGTCTACAGCCAACTCAACACCAAGTAATTCTGTCTTTCTGGGCTATGACACTAGAGCCAATGCCGCCGGAGGAACCAATGAAATTGTTATTGGAGCTTCAGCAATCGGAGCGGGAAGTAATAGCGTCGTCTTGGGAAATGATTCAATTACCAAGACATTGTTAAAAGGCAATGTGGGGATTGGGACAACAACTCCGGGGGCAAAACTGGACATTAACGGCAATTTAAAAATCGCCACCCTGACAACCGGCGCCACCAATACAGTTTTAACCCACAGCGGCAATATTGTCCAACAAAGAACCATTGACTCCCGGGTTTGGGGATCAACGTTGGTTGATTATTCCGGCACCTCGGCCAACTACATTCCCAAAATGCTTGACGCCGACACGATTACCAATTCCCTAATTTACGAAGCCGCCAACGGCCGCATCGGCATTAGCACCACCAGCCCGGGTTCAAAATTAACCGTTGCCGGCGGCGCTTCCTATTTTGGCGCCCTGCCTGCCCCCACCGGAGTAACCGCCAACCCCGCTTCAGGAGGCGGCCTGGTAGCAGGCACCTACTATTATGTGGTTAACGCCTTTGACGCTAACGGCCTTTCCTCAAACAAATCAAGCCAGGTTTCCTGCACGGTTGACGGCTCCACCACCACCGCCTGCCAAATTTCCTGGGTGGCCGTTCCCGGCGCCGCCAACTACCGCGTTTTTGGAAGAAGCAGTAACAGCCAAGACCAATACTGGCAAACCACTTCTCCCTACTACACCGACACCGGCGCCGCCGGCACCAGCGGCACTCCGCCGGGCCCAATTTCCGCTTTCTTTACCGGCAATATAAAAGCGGAACGCTTTGCGGATTCGGCTAACGACACCTATTACCTTGATCCGGCCTATGCCACTCTTTCCCTCACCACCGCCGGAGCGGCCGGTATTGGCTACTCGGCCGGCCAGATGAGCGGCGCCACCGCCAAGCTGGCCGTTGACGGCAACGTCGGCATCGGGACAACAATGCCGGGGCAGAAATTAGAAGTTTACGGTGGCCATATCCTAGTAAACGGAGCTGGCTTAACCGATCCTATAATACAGTTCAGGGATGGAACAGCGGTGCAGTGGTCCTTAGGAATGGATGATCAAAGCCTAGGTAGCGGCAATCCTTTTATATTTTCTAACGGAGATGGCTTAGGTTCTCCCATTATGACCCTTAAAAGCGGCAATGTCGGCATCGGGACGACGGGGCCCCTTGGGGGTTTACATGTCAGTGGTGCTGGCGGGGCAAGTTCATGGTATTACTTTGGAGGTAACGCGGGCAATGGCTATGCATACACACCGTCGGCTTCATTTACTACTGGAATCGCAATGGCTTGGAATCCTTCTACAGGTCAGGGTGAAAACGTAATTGCTTACGGGATTGGGGGAGGGGCAAATCCGAGGTTAGATTTTGATTCCTGGGATGGAACAACTTTAACTAATGTAATGACCTTAAAAAACGGCAACGTCGGCATCGGGACGACAAATCCGGGAGCAGTATTACATACCTACCGTTCATCTCCCGGAGCAACACATTTAATATATGCACAAAGAGCTGGAGATAATCCAGCGGGAAGCGACTTTTACCACTGGTATTCTTCATACGGCCCAGTGGAGGGCGGAATTAGAGGAAATGGAGCATATGAATGGAATACAAATATTTGGTCAACTCAAGATTTAAATCTTGGAGCAGGTGGAGCCGGCAATCTACATCTCACTATTGATAAAGATTCCGGCAACGTCGGCATCGGGACGACGGGGCCGGGGGCGAAGCTGGATGTTTCTGGAACTTTCAGAGCTACGGCTACAAGTGGGCATAGATTGGGAAATAGCACGGATACTACAAGAGCATTATCTATCCTTAACAGTAATCTTGGTGCTAGCTCAAGTTACTTTCTCACGCTTGGGAAAGCAGCTTCCAATTATAATCAAGCAGAAATTAGCTACTACCATGCAGGCGATGGGAGCTCAAGTAATCAACTAAATCTCGGCCTTTATGGTTACCCAAACTTAGTGACAATTTCTGGCAGTGGCAATGTCGGCATCGGGACGACGAGTCCGGGGCAAAAATTGGATGTTAATGGTAACGGGAGGATAAACGCAACGCTTTATTTAGGAACCAATAGCAATAATTATTTATCAACTGATAACGGCTCAATATATTTAGCAACAGTTAATAATTCGTACTTTTATAACAGTGGCGCTTATAGAATGGTTTTAAATCCTAACGGTCTAACCATCAATAATGGCTCAACTGGAGCTTCTTCGGGAGTAGGCTTAGCGGTTGCTTCCGGCAACGTCGGCATCGGGACG
>JAQUQE010000142.1 GCA_028716225.1 Dehalococcoidales bacterium
GCTCCGGATGATGAGGACAGAGTTCGCCCCCGTAGCGCAGCCGTTCCAGCAGCCGGGGATTATTAAAGAAGGCTAGCGATCCGCAATCAGCGCAGTGGGCCATGTAACCACTTTCTAACTCAAAGATGGGCGCCTTAACCCCGCATGGGCAATCCAGGGTATATTCAGTGGGTTTCTTCTTAACCGCTTTCTTTCTCGCCATAGCTACTCTCCCAGTTGCAGCTTAACAGGAGTACCGGCAGTAATGCCCAATGAATAATAGGGACCTTCATCATAGACAAGCAGATTTGCTCCGCAGCCGCAGTGAGGACACTTGATGGGTGGTTTGTCTGTGCAGAAATGTGCGTTACCTGCGGCTTTGCTGAAGGCACCGGTCACAATAAATACCGGGTTATTACAGCGCAGGAAATATATCTGGTTCCAGGCTGCCAGATAGTCCATAAGCGGGCTTACTCCCCGGTATCGCCGGTAGAAGCGCCTCAGTTCTTCCTCATGAGCTATATCAACCTGTAGCTGGGAAACAGCGCTTTCAAGTTGCTGATGTTTCTGCTCTAGGCTATCTACCATCTTTTGCTCATCATCCCGGTGTGATTTAAGCTCGATCAGATCCAATTCCAGCGTCCCGATGGATTTGCTGAGGCCGCCGTAATACTCCAGTCTTTTAGCTAACTCGCCCCTGCTATCCTCATAACCAGCCAATTCTTGAGCTAAGCCTAAGACTAGATTCAAGGGCAAGCTATGCATATCCAATTCAGTTTTCAGCTGCCTGGCTATGTCTATCTCCTGCTGGGTTAGGTTTGCTCTTCCCCGGTATTCCTCAATCTCCTTATCAATGCTTTCCTTTTCTTTTGCAACCCTCTTTCTGAAAGCCGTTAGCTCCCGCGCTTCTTTTTTATGCTCCGCTTTGGCTCGGCCGATAGCCTCTCCCAGTTGGCGAAGTTCACCCTGCTCCTGGGCAAGCTTGCCCTGGGCATCTTCTACTTCCGTCTTGAGTTTAACCAGCTTATGCTCCATGACCGCCTTCTCCTTCAGTAGCCGACCGCAAGCATCCAACACGTCAGTAAAATGGAGGGCCTTTTCTTGCTCCAATTTAGCTACGCCGGAAACCGCTTCCAGATACCCTGAATCTTTCAGACGCTCGACAAGCGCCGCTGAAGCCCGAAACTGCTCCTCGGTATAACCGGGAGAGTAGATACGGGCCAGCGTCACCGCCTCCCTGATCTCACTAGCTGTAAATTCATCACTCACTGCTATTCCTCCTTTCCTCTATCCTGAAGAATAATCCTGATTACTTCCTCCAGTGTTTGCTCGGCTCTTAATTTAGGGGCGGCCCGAAGAAACATTTCCTCTGCCTCTAGCCTGCGGTAGTCCATGCTCCCCAGGGCATTAATTACAGTTTCCTCATCCCAGGCTTGCTTTCCAACGGGTGTGGGCCGGTCCGAACTCATCGATTCCAGGCCCAATAAGCTCCCGACTAGAAGAGGGGCGACGCAGCTACCCTGCTCACCAAACTTATTCAGCCACATTACCAACGACTGCTTCTTCAGTGTCTGGGACAATCCATTAATGAAATCCTCACAAAACCGCGCCGGTTTAGCGCCCGGTATCTCCCGGGTAGTGTAGCTCCCGCTTCTACCCAGTATGCGGAAGCGCCCAAAATCATCATTTAAGACGGCCTGAAGGAAGACCGCCGGTAGTACCAGAACCTCGGGCTTACCTGTCACCCCGACCAGGGTAACCGAATACCGAGCGTCGCTAATCTGCACCTCTCCTACCCAGACCAGGTATGCCTTCACCTCTATCCCCAACTGGGGAACCGGCGTTGTATCAAAGCGTAATTCGGGTACCGGGACTAGCCTGAGTTTGCCTTGCCATGCGCAGCCGCGCCCGTACTTTTCCCTTATGGCAGACCTCAGGCTTTTCTGAGCCTGCTCACAGATCTCATCGGCATTGGTCGACCAGGTGAAGAGATCAGTGACCTCAGGAGACGCGTCACCCACCCCGGCTTCCTCAAAAGCAAGCTCACAGATCGCCTCGAAATCAGTCTCCCATTTTTCCGGTATGAACCTCACTGCTTAAATCTCCTCAATTCAATCTATACTATTCAATCTATTCTATATGCCTACTGGGTGTTAGCCCCCTACCTATTTAGCCTACTATTGCTATAACCCGGGGGAGGGGGTAGCCCCCAGGGGCTAGTCATTTACTAACCTGGCTCCAGCTAGCTTCTTCGCCTCATGTATCAGGCGTAGGGAGTCATGGTTAACATCATCCCTTCCCAACATCCCAAGCTCATACTCTATGTAGACAGGATATCCCTTCGGGTAACCACCACTATCTTCATCCCGGCAGACCACGACGATATCGTCATCCAGGGCGCCGCATTTCCATAAGCACCACCCCCGTTTACCAAGCAGCTCACCGGTACGCCGGGCAGTATCCTCAGCCTGAGCCAGTACCTCAAGCTGTGCCAGCTCCTTCTCCCAGTAAGAGGTATCCATCCCCTTCTCTCTGGCAATCTTGACGGCTTTCCTACCTCTTTCTATCCTCGATCTGATATCATCCACTTTGCTTGCTCTCCTCTTCCTCCAAGAATCCATCCCAGGGGTCATAATACTTACCATAAGAAGTAACTTGTAACCCCCTTTTTTCAGCGGAAGTAACAGCTTTGTTTTGTGCCTGGGGAGTTACCTCTGTTACTTCTGTTCCGGAAAGTTCTCTCGCGTATGCGTGTGATGTAGTAT
>JAQUQE010000143.1 GCA_028716225.1 Dehalococcoidales bacterium
CAATCGTCCTATGTCGATGAAGTGATGGAGGGGGGAAGTCTCATCACAATTGGAGATTGGAGTTACGACAGCGATAACGATGAACTGGTGCTCCCCATCTATACGAATGTGAACAGCAGAACCTACACCCTATATGCCGAAGTCTTCGGGAGGCAGATATCTGTGTGGGACTCGTGGACCATCGGGGATGAAATCTCGGAAGCGTTCCCGGGCCTAACCCCGGCCAAGGGCATGATGAACTTTCCGACGGTCCTATGGTCCACGGGCATCAGCATCCAGGCGTCCTACAATGCCGCGTCGATATTCTCTTGCGGCGTAAGCTCTGGGTATTCGGCGCAGATGCCGTTGCAGATTGGCATGAAGATATCTCGCGTGGGGGCGGGAGGAGGAGTGGGATTGGAAGCGGTGTACGGCTGGCTGAACGACGGCACGCTCCGCCTGTTACTTATGGATAGTGGCGGCTCGTATGGGGGAGCGTGGAGTACAGACCAAGGCGGGACTCCCTACACATTCTTGGGAAGCATAGGAAACCAGCCCGGTAAGTGGATACAGGCCATCCTGTTTTCGGTCAAGGGTGGAGCGACAGGACTGGTGAAAATTTGGAATGCTTTCGTCACGGGATGGCAGACATGATACTCCACTCGACTCCCACATGGTAGTGATTAAGTTTTTAAGCGGGCATTTCATACTGTCATCGAGGAGGGATTGGGAATGCCTCAGAAGCGCGTGATTTACTACTTGCAGATAGGGGATGTGGCTCATTCCCCGCAGGGCCCGATGGGGACCATTATGGGGAGGGGTTGCCTGGTTCCGGCAGTCGATTGCCCTAATCCGCAGTTCGGGTTCAGGTCTCCCCTGACGAATTGCGCGAACTGCGTGCACCTCAAGGATGAGACGGCGCACTTCATCGTCTGCGAGTATCAACAAAGCCAGCAAGAACGGGACCAAATGGACAGGATGATGAAGGGGACTACGCCCCCGGCCCAGGCCGGGCATCCGGGAGTGCAGCCGCCGATTCCGCCGGGCGTGTACGAACCGAAGAAGTGAGTTCCTATGTATAGGGGTCGCATACTCGCGGTGGCTGACGCGCCGTTTTGCGCGACTGGGTATGGTAATCAATCCAATGCCGTGCTCAGTCGGCTGGCGCAGAGAGGTTGGGATGTCTACCAGATTGGGTGCAATGTCTGGTTCACGGGACAGGAACAGGTGGAGGCAGATGGGTACACCCACTGGAACGGCATCAAAGTCATCAGGAACCTGGAGACGAAGACGAAGGGGCTGGACGGCCTCTATGGGTCGAAGGAGTTCCAGCGGCAGATGTTCGACGAGCTTAAGCCCGATGTGGTCTGGAGCCTGAACGACTTCTACCGCGTCGGGGGTATGACGGAGATAGGCGAGGATTTCATCGACAGGTGGGTCCACTGGCTCCCGGTAGACAACCCGTACAGCAAGGACTCCTGGGCCAACTTCATGAATCGCATGAAGTTCCTCGTATTCCTTTCTTCCTTCGGTTGGAAGCAACAGGCGCACCTTGTCAAGGATGTGATGTACAAGGACGCGATATACCATGCGGTCCCGAGCGATGTGTTCAGACCGCTTCCGAAAAAGGAGAGACTTAAGGATGCACACGGCCTCGGAGGGCGGTTCGTCATTACCACAGTAGGACGGCATCAACCAAGGAAGATGATTTACCAAACCGCCTATGCCGTCGGAGAGTTTCTCAAGACCCATCCAGATGCGTTCTGGATATGCAAGTGCGACCCGAAGGATTCCTCTATGAGAGAGGAAGCGCAGAACGAGAGGGATTTGGAGTGGCTGATGGAGCGGTATGGGGTGAGGGAGCAGGTCGCGTTCGAGCCGATGATGCTTCCCGAGGACCAGATGAACGAACTGTACAATACCGGGGATGTGTTCATGCACATCTCGGGGGGAGAGGGGTTCGGCATCCCCTATGTGGAGTCGATGCTGGCCGGAGTGCCGTGCATCCTGACGGACAACACTACCTCCCCGGAGCTTACGGGGGGGTGGGAGTTCGGGCTGCCAGTGAAGGTCTCCGGCCAGAAGATGCTCCCGAGGTTCAGCGTGCTGTATGATGTCCCCGATGCTCTGGACGGCGCGAGGCAGCTTGAGTTCGCGTACGACGACTGGAAGGGCGGGGGAAAGTGGCTCTCCGAGGCTGGAAAGAAGGCGAGGGAGTTCCATCTGCAGTGGTGCGATGCGGAGCGCGTCGTGGACCGCTGGGAGGAAATATTCTGGCGCATCATGCGGTATAACAACAAGGTGCTGTGGCACTCCTTCTTCGGGAGGGGGGTGGGGTTCACAGCCATCAGCGAGACCATAATCCCAGCCCTGGAGAATCTCGGCTACGATGTGTATGTCAACGACTGGCAGAGTGGGGAATCGCCCATCCTTGAGCCGCGTTTCCGACAGCTTTACGAGAAGTACCTGAAGGCTAGGGACGGCATCGACTTCACGAAGCACCCGCAGGTCATCTGTTGGCTCATGGAATCGTTCCCGAGCGTCAAGGGCGATTGGAAGATTGGATGGTCCCTCTGCGAATCGACGAAGCTCCACGCCCACTACCAGCAGGTCTGCAACGACATGGACTATCTCATCACGAGCTCCGAATTCAACAGGAAGGTGCAGGAACAGAGCGGGATTGCCTGCCCCATACGGATCGTCCCCCCCT
>JAQUQE010000144.1 GCA_028716225.1 Dehalococcoidales bacterium
GCCATGGGCGGCGTCACTACCCGGGGACCCAGTCATACCAATCCCATGACGATCACCACAAAGCCCGATACCGTATCAAGGCTGCTGGTAAGGCTTCACGGCGGCTTCGGGTTCACGAGCTGCGGGAATACTGGCGCAATTACGGGCATCACAGAGCGGTTTGACGATGTCGCAAATACACAGACAGGAAGGACGGCAGCAACTGCAAGATTGGCGCTTTCCGGGTATAGCCTGAACGGGTTCGGGTTCACGAGCTGCGGGTTCATTGCAGCAGTTACAGGTCTCACAGAGCGGTTCGATGATGTGGCAAATACCCATACTGCAAGGACGGCTGCAACTGCAAGAAGCTATCTCGCCGAGTACGGCCTGAACGGTTTCGGGTTCACGAGCTGCGGGGATACTACTAATGTAGGTGCAAATACTGGCATAACCCAGCGGTTTGACGATGTTGCCAATACACAGACAGGAAGGACGGCTGCTACTGCAAGACGCGGTCCTGGCGGGTATGGCCTGAACGGTTTCGGGTTCACAAGCTGCGGGTTCATTGCAGCAGTTACAGGTCTCACAGAGCGGTTCGATGATGTTGCAAATACTCAGACCGCAAGAACGGCTGCAACTGCAAGAGTCGGTACTGGCGGGTATAGCCTGAACGGGTTCGGGTTCACGAGCTGCGGGGATACTACCAGTGTAGGCGCATTAACTGGCATTACCGAGCGGTTTGACGATGTTGCAAATACCCATACTGCAAGGACGGCTGCAACTGCAAGACGCGATATTGCCGGGTACAGCCTGAACGGGTTCGGGTTCACGAGCTGTGGGAGTACTGGTGCAGTTACAGGTCTCACAGAGCGGTTTGACGATGTCGCAAATACCCAGACCGCAAGGACGGCTGCCACTGCAAGAAACTTTCTCGCCGGGTACAGCACCAATGAATATTTCGTGAATTTCATAACACGAGATATTTAGGAATTGAATAACTGGAAAACGTCATAATCACGGGAAGATTATGACTATTTGATTTTTATTCACCTATAAACGAAGCATATATTATGAAGTAACTTCATAACACACGCTTCAATTATGAAGTCCATTGATCACCTCTACCAGCGAATATTCATTCCCGATCTTAAAAAGAATCCCGTCAAGATTATCGAAGTGGGGTTGAGGGGTAGAGAAAACCCCGGCCCTTCAGAGCGGGGATGAATCGTACCCCCACTCATAACGGCAATAGAAACCATGACAATCATAATACCCGTCCCGGAAAAACAGTTTGCGAAGACTGATTACGGGACAGGCACAATCTATATAATGCATCAAAACAATATAGATATTGCGAAGACTGACATCATGAAGAAAGCATATACATTTCGGATATACCCGAACAAAAATCAGGAAACTAAACTTAACAGAACACTTTCTACATGCAGATATCTTTACAATAATGCTCTGGAAGAGAGAAAAAGAGAATCAGAGTTGAACAACCTCAAACGAGATTTTGGAGTATTTCCCTGGGGAAAACCTGAATGGATAAGCTACGAAGATCAGGCAAATAATCTTACAGGATCCAAAACATCATACCAGAAAGAAGTATTTTCTCAGGTATTACAGAACGTTCTCAAAAGACTGGATCGAAGCTACCAGAACTTTTTCAGAGGGAATGGATACCCCAGGTTTAAGGGAAGAAACAGGTACGATACATTCACATATCCTCAGAAAGGATTCGAGATCGAGAATGGCAGACTCAGCCTGTCAAAGATAGGCAGTGTCAGGATATTCCAACACGGAGAGATAGAAGGGCAGATTAAGACTTGTACAATCAAGAAGGACGTTGACCAGTGGTATGCTATTTTCACGACAGAAATAGACAGGGAAATCAAGAAAGTTCCTGTAGAAACCAAAATAGGCATTGATGTTGGTCTGGAATCTCTTTTGACCCTGAGCAACGGCCAGCAGATAGAGCCACCAAAGTTCCTCAGAATGTCAGAAGATAAGCTCATCAAAGAACAGAGGAAACTGTCAAAGAAGAAACCCAGGTCAAATAACAGGAATAAGCAGAGAATAGTAGTAGCCAGAGTTCATAGAAAGATCAGAAACCAGAGAAAAGATTTTGCTCATAAGACAGGCAGAATGCTTGTCAATCAATTCGACCGGATAGTATTCGAGAAACTTCAAATCAAGAACATGGTTCAGAACCATTGTCTTGCAAAGTCCATCTCGGATGCTGGTTGGGGTCAGTTGATCAGTCTGACGAGATCCAAAGCGGAAGAAGCTGGGAAATCCGTCAGTCAGGTCAATCCAAACGGAACCTCACAGACCTGTGTTTGTGGATATCCTGTTCCAAAAGATCTGTTAGTGAGAATACATAACTGTCCTCATTGTGGTCTTGTGCTCAACAGGGATCATGTTTCAGCAATCGTCATAGAGAATAGAGATCAAGTAGTACCTACGGACTGTGGGGAATTTACGCCTGCGGAGATTGAGCCGATACTATGTCAATAACATGGCAAGCCCGATCAACGAAACAGGAAGCCCCGTGCCTTCAGGCCGGGGAGGATGTCACTGGTTTTCAATTCGGTAGCAAGTGATTTAAATGTCCAAATCCAAAGTATATACATACTATAACAAGAATAAAAAAAACCCGTCTGGAGTGGTTGAGATTGAACTGGAGAAGGGGCTTATCCATATCG
>JAQUQE010000145.1 GCA_028716225.1 Dehalococcoidales bacterium
CGGAGAAATAAAAATCTCAAGGAGGAATGATGAGCAGCAGAATAGAAAAAAAGAACCCCCTGCAATGGTTAAAAGCTACCTGTCCCATTTGCGGAAAAGAGTATGAATACCTTCCAGATTATAAACCGGCAACCTGTAGTAAATTTGATTGTCTGCAAAAGTACCATGCAAATAAAAGAGCATAACTCCGGAGGTTAAAGTTGGCAAGTGACATTGAAATTCTTATGAAGGCGAAAGAAAAAGAAGACGATCCCCGACGAGCAAAGTACGGCTGGAAGTCATGGGAATTCTACACCGTAGGTGCAACGAAGGACGACATCAAACGCCTGGTAGATGATGGCTACGTCGTGGTTGCCGGTCGTCGCGGATCTCTGACTAAATACCTGTTAACCGACAAGGCTCGGAAAACAATCTGGGCCAACGAAATGGAGGAGAAGTTTAAGGCGATCCCCCGAGCAACTATCATGGAAAGCCTTAACCTGGTCGTTGGCTTCGATGACATCAAGGATGTTCTTGCCGACACAGTATCCAGCCGTCGCAAGATGAATATTCTCATGACGGGACCGCCGGCATGTGCCAAGTCGGTTATGCTGGATGCTTTGAGAGAAGCGGTACCAGCTCCCCAGTCCTACCTCGCTTTCGGCTCCCGGACGTCTGCAGCAGGTTTGAGCGACATGTTATTCCAGACTCAGCCGGAGCTGCTGCTGTTCGATGAGGTCGACAAGTGCCGGCAGGATGCTATTTCAGTACTGCTTGGTCTGATGGAAAAGGGAGAGGTCATCGAGACGAAGAGTAATAAGACTCGAGGGATAAAACTGCGTACCCAGGTAATAGCGGCATGCAACCGGCAAGAAAAGTTTACCCCGGAGTTTCTTTCCCGATTCGCTTTCAAGCCTCATTTCCCAGAGTACACCCGGCAGGAGTTTATTGATGTGGTTGTCGGCATGCTGGACCGTGTAGAGGGTTGCCCCCCGGATGTCGCCCATCTTATCGGTACTCAGGTCTATGACCTGGGACTGGGGGATGTTCGTGCGGCAAGGGGGGTCTGGCAGATGATGCACGATTCGACGGCGGAAGAGGTCAACCGTGTTATTACGCTGAATCTCAAATATCAGCCGGATGAGCAAAACGGCAATTCCAGGAAGAAAGACAAGAAGACAGCTATTGCCAGGTTACCCGGGTTTAGGGATTAAAAGGAGGAACACGTGACTGAGCAGAATGGTTTTGAAGAGTGGGCTATTTTGGAACTCATGGGACACAGACGACTTGCGGGTAAAGTAACCGACGCGGTGATCGGCGGCGGTGCTTTTATCCGCATCGATATCCCCACCAAAGACGGTAAATTAGTTACGCAGTTTTATTCCCCAGGTTCGGTTTACTGTATTTCACCCTGCAGCGAGGAGATAGCTACTCAGGTCGCTCACAATAGCCAACCGGCACCGGTTAGCCGTTGGGAGTTAACCCCGCTGATTGAACAGAGGAATACGGAGCCGTATGATGGGGACGAAAACGACTAAGCGACAATCCAATAGGATTGTGATAACCTTCGACGATCTACCCTACGTCGAGCTTCGAGCTAACTATCACAAGAGTAACTTCTGGGCGGAGCGGTCATCGTCGACAAAGTTAGCCAGGCAAGAAGCTTACATCCTGGGGCTATCTTACAAGCGATTCCTCCCGGACTTTGAGCCAGTCGAGAGTTGTGAGATCGAGGAAGTTTTCACGGTCGACAATAAACAGCGCAGGGATATAGAAAATTTGATGTTGGGGTGTAAGGCTTTTATAGATGGGTTAGTCGATGCCGGGATTCTTGTTGATGATAGCTGGAAACACGTCAGGAAGCTTACTGGGGGCATTGTTTACGAGAAAGGGTATCGGAAGACAGAAATAATCATTACGGAGGTCTAAAAATGCAG
Source organism: Dehalococcoidales bacterium (assembly GCA_028716225.1). Classification (NCBI taxonomy): domain Bacteria; kingdom Bacillati; phylum Chloroflexota; class Dehalococcoidia; order Dehalococcoidales; species Dehalococcoidales bacterium. The sequence continues at coordinate 1,917 of JAQUQE010000145.1, forward strand.
TATGAAAAAGCACTAGCGATCGCAGAGGGTATCGTAGAACAGCTACGTCCTTTCTGCGATAAGATCGCCATTGCCGGCAGCATCCGGAGGAAGAAGTCCTGGGTTAATGATATCGATCTGGTCTGTATTCCAAGTAACCAGGGAAGATTCCTGGCGGTCCTGCAGCAGCTCGGTAGAATTAAAGTCGGAGGTGGGAAGATAATCCGCGTCGCCATGGGCTTCACCAAAGGCATTGACCTGGATGTTTACGTTGCTACTCCGGAGATCTGGTCAACTCTTCTTCTAATACGGACCGGGAGCGCCAAACACAATGTACGCCTGTGCATGAGAGCTAAAAACTTGGGGATGAAGCTGCATGCCGATGGTACCGGGCTGTTTAAGATTGAAGCACAGGGATGTGAAGGCGTAGAGGTTCGAATTGCCGGGGATACCGAAGAGAGCATTTTCAAGGAGCTTGGGTTACCATATGAAGCTCCCGAAAAGAGGGAATGATGAAATATTGCGACGACCGGCCGTGTCTGCATTTTTGCAGGGAAGAAGATAAGGACTGTAAATTAGGTTTCAAACCTCATTTCAAGATGCCTAATTCGTGGGAAGCTATCAACCAACACGACTGGGGTTTTATTCCGCCAAAAGAATGTAAACAACAAAGGAGGTGAAATCATGGCTGAGAACAAATTTATCGTAGGAGTACAAGGTGACCAGATTGTTGTGGGTTTACCAATGAGAACG
>JAQUQE010000146.1 GCA_028716225.1 Dehalococcoidales bacterium
CGTCCTTCTGAACGTTAGCAAGAGTAGTAAAGCCAAACCGCTTACCAGCGGGCATATCCATACCGACAATACCCTTTAGTGACCGAGGCCAGTAATACTCGTCGCCATCGACCAGCATGCACCAGGGAGTCCGGGTTAGGTTGGTCATATGTTGCCTGACCTGACCGTTCTCCTCCGGAGTAATGCTACCGTAGCTAAGCAACCTTACCCGGCTAATATACCGCTGTAGTATGTCCCATGTCCTGTCCATAGACCCACAGTCCGCCACGATGACCTCCCGGAAGCCTGCCTGCAGAACGGACTCAAGAACAGGAACGATGTAGAACTCCTCGTTCTTGACCATGATGTGTGCCGTTACGTCCAACTAAACCTCCACTACGACAGATTGCGCTATACGTAATATCGAGCGCCACCTCCCGGCAACTATATCAGGACGGTAGTAACGAGATAGCCGAATGCTGTTGTTGCTCATCTCCAGCCATCGACTTCCGTCCGACCCGACAATAGAATCTATGCACGAACGGAGACCATCAGGATCGTCACACTGCTCCTGGGATAGCAGCACTCCATTGCTACTGTCTACCTGATAAAAGGCATCTCCTGTATCCGATGCTATCTGAGGTAGGCCGCAGGCTAAACTCTCTACCCGGCTTAGGCATCCGCCCTCGTTACGGGTGACTCGAACGAACACGGCCGCATTCCTGTAGACATCGCCCATCTGGTCATGAGGAATCTTCTCGCCTCGTCCGTCATCGAACTCACCAACCCATCGGACGGGCAACCCTGTCGCTTCAAGCCTATCCAGACCGTAGTGATGCTTCTGAACATCGACGATCCCGTTGGCAACAGCTACAATATCCACGCCATGACTACCTTCACTTGGATAGAATATGCTTCGATCCACAACGTGGGGGGCATAGTGAACAGGCCGACCCACTATCCTGGATATCTCACCTGCCGCCAGGATTGAAGTCGCCACCAGCACCTTGGCCGTACGCAGCAGACTAAACCGCTCAGGCAGAGGTTGACCCGGCCAGAATTCGGGTGGCTGCATCCCCCCAATCCAAACTACACACTTGTCCATAGGGACGTTGTTTAGACCGGCCTGAATGCAGTACTCCTGCATGTCCCAAAAGACAATTAGGTCGGCATCTTTCGCCTCGCCTATATCGTCCGTCCGATAGAAAATCGTGGGAGCCAGCCGGGGAACTACGAGCTGTCTGAACATGTGCAGAGACTGTCCCTGACCGTTCTCCAACCCAGGGTCTCTTGCCATGTAAACTGCTACCAGCATACTACCTATCTCCGACTAATTCTCGCCCTTAACCAAGGCGAACCAGTCCTGAGCATCAGGATGCCAGTCCTCTGGCGACTTCTCCAGCTTGAGTGTGGGATAACGGGCAAAGAACGCCTTTACTTCATTCAGCGGAAGTGACCTGGAGCCCATGACGCCTGGTGGAACTAAGAAGTCGCACTCGACAATATCAGAGCGTTCGTGCGCCTCGACGGACAGCAGGAAGTAGCGGGAACGATAGCTGGAAAGGACAAAGTCCAGCAGTTCTAATGGCCCCGGGTAGTGAGGAGAGACCTCCAAACAGAGACAGAGGTCGAACGGGTCTTCATTTGTGCCGAACTTGTGGTCGAGGATACTATCCCGTGCGAGCATCCACGTCCGTTCGGTGCTAGCCAAGCGCTCTCCCGCCAGTTTTAGCATATACTCAGATTCGTCCAGACCGACGTATCCTTTCCAGTCGGGAATCAACATAGCATACTGAGCTGTACCGCAGCCGAGGTCAAGAATGGTATCGTGAGGGATACCTTCCAACATCTTGGCAACGTGCGCCTCAACTACTCTCCGTCTCGGATATTCACGCCACTGGCGCTCAACCTCGACGACTGACTCAAGGCTACAATTCCAGCGGTTATGGGCTCCGACGAACTGTTGCATGTCTGCCCTATCCAACATTCTTCAATCTCGTTAGGATATACTGGTCACGGGAATCTGGATGCCACTGGTGTGGTGCAGGCTCGAATGCAAGAACATCATAGTTGGAAAGAATTGCCTTTAGATCGGCCATGGCTACAGTTCGAGAACCTACGTTGCTGCCGTCCTCATACCCTTCCCAGCCAATCCAAAAATCTACTGTTCCTTCTGCCTTTGAGTGAGTCTGCACTGTCAAAAGCAGGTAATCGGCGTAGTTGATGGACAGCATCCGCCTAGCAAACTCAAGAGGGTTCTCGTAGTGCTGGGCAACTTCGATGCACAAAACCAGGTCGTAGTGATGCCCTTTTTCTGGATGCCACTCAAGTAGATTAGCCTGTAACAAGGACATAGACGACTTGGCACGACCCTTTAGCTGCCCAAGGCGCTTCTGCGCCAACTCGGCCATGTGGGGCGATGAATCCACTCCCGTGTAGGTTCGCCACCCCTTGACCAACTGAGCATAGCGAGCCGAACCACACCCTAAATCCAACAGCTTGCCATGCGGAACGGACTGAGCCAGCCGGACTAGAGCAGCCTCGTTATCTGGCTTCCCTTCCAAGACGTCCCAGAGGTTGTCCATCGCCTGGACCTCCTCGGAGCTGTTCCAGATGCGCTTGGCTGCTGGCAACGCTTCTACCAAAGCAATCCTCCTTCAAA
>JAQUQE010000147.1 GCA_028716225.1 Dehalococcoidales bacterium
AAGCTGAGAGACTTTTTGCATGCCTCTAAGTTCTCCGCGATGTGCCTTGACCACTCAGGTATAAGCTCCTGCATGGCCTCGAAATTCAGTTGCTGTACCTCTGCCTGGAACTCCTCGTTGACGTTCTTATCCTCTTTCTTGATTCAAACCACCTCTGCAATGTACGCTAAGAGCATTATGAAAAGTAAGGTCAGGGACAAAAGCACAAAGATGTTTCCAAGCCAGGTGAACATGGACGGCCCAAACATATCATCGCGGCGTCTTCCGATGAGACAGAAGACTATGCCAACCACGCACATCACTACCAATGCCAGTGCGGAGCCCCATGCGCTCATGAATACCTCGCCACAAAGTCCTTGACATCCATATACGGCATGCCGTCCTTCGTCCGCTCCGGTCGTCTCCTGGTGTACATAACCCCCATCTTGGTGAGGTTGATGACGTCGAAGTCCGGTCTCAGTTCTCTAACGTCACTGTACCACTGCATCATGCCGTGGAGGTAGGACTTGAACATGGGAGTAATGCAGTACAGCATGTCGTCCTCAGGCGCGTAGTGCCACTCGTAGCCATCCGACTGCTCATTGGTCCACATGGCCCAGGAGCCCGGTCCATGGCAGTGCTCCAGGCCGAGGATGCCCACGGGGTTCGCACCCCATTGGTACGCCAAGAGCATGGAGAATATGCCCACGTTCCCCCCGGTGTCGATGGTGCCCCTGTTGGAAAGCAAGCTAATGGTCTTGTCGATGTTCTCCACGAACATGTCACTGGTCGACGGATTGTACCAGAACACCTTGTCAGGGTCCGCGTGGGCCAGTATTTCGTCCGTCACTGACGGATGGGTCATGGTGGAGAGCACCACATTGGACATGTAGAGATTGTCCCGGACAACTTGGTGAGCGAAGTGAGGAAGTATCTCATCGGTCGGGTGCACGACCGTCACGAATTTGGGAGCGACATGATGAGCATAGCAGCGCTTCAAGGACTTGTTGGTGCAGATTATGGTACCTGGATAGTTCCTTAGAACCATTATCTGCTCATCTGTTATGGATGGACCGGCACCGACGACTATCGCAGAGCCTTTTATGGCATCAGGTGGCAGCCACTTGTTCTTTCTCTCGAACTTACGGATGTTGTACGCAAAATTATTGAGCCAGTTCTCCAGCTCACCCTTCACCGTCACGTTGGAGTGCAGGATGGCATTGATACGCCCCTGCTCATTGCATAAGGTGTCCAGCACGCCTATCAGGCCAATGTCTTCCTGCATACCGGCCCATTCATTGAGCTTCATCAGGTCTTGCAGATAGCATTTCAGCTTAGGACTAGGCTCTTCCTCTGATATGTTCTCCCCTCGAAGGTAAAGGACGGTTACAACTATATGGAATTAATGGTGAATAAAAATAAGATGAAAAGGTTTAGTGACTCAGGGTCGGTGGGTATTATTAACCTACCTAAAACCCTGGGTCCGAGGGAATTAAAAGCCCGCCGATGGTTATGACACAGGTGCTGACGGTGTTCTTGATGACGCTCACAACGCCCTTGGCCACCATACCCTTTATGTTGTTCATGAACACATTGGGCCCTGGGGTCCAAGATGACATGGACGGCACGGTCACTCCAAGACGGAAGGAGCCCGCGGAGCCAACAACGGTCCCATACTTGAAGAGGAACTTGGACCTCTTGACGGGGTATCCACCGATATTGATGAACCGGAAGTGGAACTCCTTGCCTGCCGGAATCGTCGCCAATGTGATGGAGCCCTTGGTTATGGTGGAGAGCCCACATATGGTGGCCTCGCACATGACCTCGTTGAACATCGAGAACGGCTTGCCGTCCAGGTTCCTGCCGTACTGCTGCTCGTAGTTGAGCTTGGGATAATCTCTCATTTCCTCGTCGTCCGCCATTCCATCACCTCTCGATACCGAGCATGGTAATCCGCCTGTGCTGGATTGTCTGGTCCTTGCATCTCTGGATGAGCTTGGCCAGGTCTCCCGGTTTCAGGTTGAGATGCTCCGCGCTCTTGGGGTTGTTCAGGTCGCAGCACATGAGCTTGCGCCCGATGAAGTGGAGCTTGGGAGTAATGGACATGCCCCACTTGTTGTAGACTGCGAAAGAGGGCTTCTCGTTGTGCCTCAGGAAGAACTCGTACCTGGGGTCGATGAACGGTGAGGACTTCTCATCGAAGTAACCGACCTGGGGAGTGGTCGTGGAGGGACGCTTAATCATGTACGGGCACCTGCGTATGGACCCGGCCAACATTTCCGCGTACACCTGGCCGATGTCTATGCCGCACCGTATCTGGTACAGCGAGCGCCACGGGTCCTCTTCCCACTGAGGTTCCAGGTTGGAAATCTCAGTGAAGTTGCTCAGCGAGAGCGTGGTACATGCCGCCGCCCATGCCATGTCATAAACCAAGCCTTCGGTCTTCTGGACCATCCAGAACGACCAGTTATCATCATTGTCTATCAAGACTAATATGTCGCCTTCGTTTGCCAACGGTTTCATGTTCTTGCACCTCCTTTAAGAGAGAGAGTCAGAGGGGAAAGGGGCTCATCGTTCAAAATCCGATGAAGTCGTATGTGAATATACACGTAGTGTATGATGCCGCCGTCGAGCGGTTGACCCGGACCTTCCTATCGG
>JAQUQE010000148.1 GCA_028716225.1 Dehalococcoidales bacterium
CTGTTTCATCCACCAGCGCGTGTAAAATATCCTCAAGTGCGTCATGCAGGGCCAGCAGCGCGCGGATGTCGCTTACCGTGTCCTTATAGTCCGGCGCGGGACCGTAGGGTATTTTGCCCGCCAGCCGCTCCCGGATCGCGTCCAGGTCTTCAGTGATCATTGCTATTCTCCCTCATCTTCTATCCAATCGCGGAGCATTTCTACTTCTAGTTCAAGTTCCGCGATCCGCTTCAGCAGATAGCGGATGTCAGCGGGGGCGGCGTCCCGTGCGGCGGCCTCTGCGGCGGCCCGTGCGGCGGCCCATGCGGCGTCCCGTGCGACGTCCCGTGCGGCGTCCCGTGCGGCGGCCTCTGCGGCGGCCCGTGCGGCGGCCCATGCGGCGTCCCGTGCGGCGTCCCGTGCGGCGGCCTCTGCGGCGGCCTCTGCGGCGGCCAACTCGTCATCAGTTGCCATCCCGTCCAGCCACGCCCGTTTGATTTCCAGCGCCCTGAGACTGCGCGGATCGGGCGTCTCAATCAGTGCTAAAGCCTGTTCTGCGCACCAGATCGCAAACTCGTGCAAGGTGCGATCTGGCACCCACCCGTCATTCAGCACCAGCCACAGCCGATCCTTGGCGGGGATGTTCTCCGCCCGCAGCACGTCTAGCGCGGTCCCTCGCCACTCGTGGGTGCAATACCCGACTTCGGCGGGATCGTAACATGGCTCAAGCGCCATGATGTCATCGTAGGTTTTGATCGCTAGTACAGTAGTTCTCGTTTCGTTCATATCATCCTCCTGGTAGGGCAGGGCGATCCCCGCCCCTGATCTCGATAAGGCATTCAACTACTATCGGCATGATCATTTGTCCTCTACAGTTTATCTATCGGATAGTGCATGATCACGCACGTCCGCCAGTCATTGACGAGTCCGAGCGCAGTGGCTTTGCGCATCAGATGTGCTACGCTGGCATAACTCCCCTGTGCCAGCAGCTTGTAGGCGAGTAGGCCAGTAACCCACCAGACGTAGTTCATTGCGCGAGTATCGGTCATCGTTCATCCTCCTGCGGCGGGGCCGCTTATTCGATATTTCACTCTCTGATTACGCGCGTAATTCTTCAGTATCCACACCGGACAGTTCTTTGATGATGTCCGTGAGGTAGTATTTTATTTTGTCGTCGGCTACGTAGGAGTCGCGGTCAAGCATCTCGCGCAAAGCGAACGCATACATGCGCGCTGTGCTGATCTTGTCTTGCAGGCTTTCGATCTGCGTTTCCAGGGTCACAAGCGACTCAAGTAGACACGTGCGATCCGCGTCAATCTGCCGTGCGACGTGCAGCCATGTATCGCCTTTGTATTCGAGACTACTGGTTGATTTGTATACTCTGCTCATTGTTCAATCCTCCTGATAAGGCAGGCCGATCCTGCCCGCGTCTATTCCTTTTGATTATTTCAGTATACCATAGATATGTGATAAAATCAAGTATACATTGATAAACATAAGGAGTGTAAAATGGAACAAAGCGATTTGATCATTATTGTTGTAGGAATTGTTTCTAGTGTATTGATTGTTGCATTGGCATGGATTGCTAAATCTAGATATATATCTGTTGCCCATAAAGCACTTGCAGAGTCAGTTATTAATCTTGTTAATCCACTTCTACTTTCACTGGTTACTAATGCCGATGTTGTTTTGGCTAAATATGGCGAAAACAAAACTATAAAAACTATACACACATTGGCTGAGCAGGCAAACGGTATTCTGGATACAGTTGGTCCAAATCTTCCTACTGAACTTAGAAATATTCTACAGGAGTTGGTAGAAAAAGCTGAAATGTTGACTGATGGAGAGATTGAGGCTCCTAAAAGCTAGTGGAAACACGAATAAAAGTAGCACTAGTGTTGGGTGTTATTACGATAGTTGCTGGCGTTGTTGGTGTGGTAGGTTCCCAATCTTCAGCTATTATTGAACTTAATGCTGATGGTAGTTGGAATTGGATAGCTACATTAACACCCTATGTAGTTACTTCTGAACCACAACCTACTTATACGCCCTGGATTATCACAGCTACTCCCAGTGATGAACCTACGCAAGAAGTATATACACCCACACCTACAGATGTTCCTACAATAACTCCCACACCAACACCAGAAAACTTTTGTTTAATGCAAAATCAATCTGGTAGTTCTATTCGTATTCGTAGTTTGCCAGCTACTTCAGCTTCTCAGGTTGGAATAATAGGTTTAGGAGATTATATTTATCCAGAAGCCTATTATGATGGGGGTGGATTTAGGTGGTACAAAATATATGATGGTTGGACTGCTGATTTTTATACTGTTGTGGAAGGATGTAAGTCAATACCCTACGAAGACCCTTTTCCACAATCACAAGACACATTCCCAGGAGTCCATTTGTTAAACGGTGAGGGGGCAAGTGCTATAGCCCCCTTTATTTTTAATATTCAATCTGCAAAATGTACGGATGGAATTTATAATTTTTGTTTACAATTAAAACAAATTAATCCAAATCTAAAAATTATAGCTCGAACATATACACATGATTGTGTTCCTCAAAATGTATTGTTTGATGCTTCTCAATGGTGGGATCAAATTAAGTATATTCTACCTGATGGATTTGATTATTATGAGATAGAAAA
>JAQUQE010000149.1 GCA_028716225.1 Dehalococcoidales bacterium
ACATTCACAGTAGTAACGCCTGGGCGCCACATTTTTAAGTTTACTATAAACGGCAAGAATGCTTCATCATCGTCCTACAATCTTAGGCTAACTAAGTACGATATCTATTTGACTTCCGGAGATAGTTAAATGCTATTCACGCTAGTAGGTTACGACGCACACGGCAGTGATGGGACCGACGAGGCCAATATGTTAGCCATCTATGACGTATTAGATGACTGTGATCTATTGCATCTTAACGTGCGAATACCCGCAAACACTTCAGACGTCGAGGCCGGGATACTCTCTGTGCTCCCACCTACTCCGGGGGTTAAGAGAGCTGCACAAAGTTTGAAGGACGGTGTTCCAAGTTGGGCCTTATGGTCGGAGGAGGATGCTCTCACATGGTTTGAATCTAACATCAATGAGCCACTCGTGTCTGGGAGAGCCTCGTTACCTCAGACACTGACTCTGGCCACCGCACGTATTGCAATCGTATCGATGATCGACATCCTTGACCAAATGGCCAGCATGCTGTGGGCTTTGGCACGCATGGTAATCGCGATGTGCATACATATTTGGCACCACTAGAAAGGGACTGACCATGATTGTATTGGGAATTGACCCCGGAATTAGAACGGGGTATGCCCTAATTGATGTACGAAGTCCAAAAGAGTACATCAAGATATCTGGAGGGGTAGTTAAGGGATACCCTGGAGTTGACATACTTTTGAGTATCGCGCCGAAGCCAGAGGTATACGTAATTGAGAACTTTACCTTGTGGCCCAAGTTGGCAGTAAAGGTCAGTCACGACGACCCCGAACTTCTAACTGTTCGTTATATCGGGGCGTTAACATCTCATATACAACGCATGGACGTAAAGCTGGTTTTCCATCAACCTGCATATAAGCAGGGGTGTCCAGACTACATGTTGAAACGTTACGGCTTATGGGAGACTAGCCAAACTCCTCATGAGCGTGATGCTATGCGCCATATCATAGTGTACGTGCGCCGTGAGAATGCCGCACTCACCAGAATGCGTCAGAAAGGGAGGATCAAGCCATGACTACAACCATTGGTATAGGCTTTGGGGATACAGCGAGCGGTGTAGACTACGTCATCAACGCTCTAAAGGACGCTAAGGGAAATCCAACTCCCCTAGCAGTCACTAAGGTACACAACCAGACCAATCTGCTCAACAGGTTCTATAGTGCTTGGGGACCAAAGTCTACTTACGTGCTACGAGTAACCAGCACTGAGCATATATTCGAAAATGGTGTGAACTCGTGGGCAGATCCCAACATCACCGCTAGCAACTGGTTTACAGCAATGCAGCCGTTCATCAACGCTAGTCCTTATGCTCACTTCGAGGTAGGGGGTCCAGGGTTTAACACAGATGACCCCAGATTTGCCACCCACTACGCCAATACGGTTATGGCCGCTATGAGGCTGTTGGATAATGCCAACAAGAAGGGTGTCGTGTTATCGTTCTACGAGGGGAATCCCCATACTCTATCGGACGGTATGGGCATTGACGGATGGGCTCCGTATCGACCAGTAATCAATCTCGCAGCCCAAATGAGATTCCCCCTAGGCATGCAGGGGTATTGGGTTGACGGTAACATGTCTCCCACCGACGACTGGCACAACTATCGGTTGGTGAGAGTGATTAGAGACTACCCTGGAATGTTCCCAGCGGGTACTCAGTTCCTTAAGGGCGAGGGTGGCATAGACCTCAAAACAATGCCTCCGAAGGGTTGGAAAACAGCCCTCAATTTGGACGCTAAAAGGTTCATGGAGGGCATAGCCGCTGAAGACGATTTTTGGCAGCACGCAGCTATGCCCCTGGGGTGTGTCTATTTAGGGACAGCTTACTTCGCGTTACATAATCCCGGATCTAGCGAGTGGGACGACTTTGATCTCGGACCCGTCCTTCCGTTCATGATGCCGCGAATCATATCCAGCTACGGAACACCTACGGCTCCGCCTCCTCCTCAAGATACTGTTGTTGAGGTAGGTATAAAGGATCCAGGAACAAGCTGGCTAAACGTACGGAGTGGGCCTGGTTGGCTTTACTCCAAGATCAACAAGTTCTATCCAACAGATAGGATGCTACTCTCCGGTGAAGCGCTCGCCAATGTAGTCAACGTAGAAGGATGTTGGGTTTGGTGCAATGGAACCCTGAAGGATCCAAACAAAAAGGGGTGGGTCGCAGGCTGGCTATTGGAGAGAAAGCCTTACTAAAATGTTAACACTGTCAACCAGGGAGCGGAACGGAGTCGTATACGAGTTATCTCTTCGGGGTCCTGAGATGGAAGAAGCATCCAGGGCCCTGAAGTTTTCTCACCCAATGGGCGACATGGTCCATCAAGAGGACTTGGCATTGCCTCCCACCCCCACTGTGCTTACGCGCTTGCAGCGTTGGGCTGAAAAGCAAGGCGTCGAAGTAAAATTGACATCGCGTCTAAGCTCATGGTATAGAAGCGAATTAGCGCGGACCTCGCTATTAGAATGCGATCCTGTTAACGAGCCAGGTCTTTACGACTTTCAGACAATCGGAGTGGCACGTATTAGAGCAACCCGAGAGTATAACGGCGGACGCATGTTGTGTCTGGTCGCCGACGATCCTCGCTTAGGTAAGTCAGTACA
>JAQUQE010000150.1 GCA_028716225.1 Dehalococcoidales bacterium
CCTGCTTGGGCGGCACGTCGCTGAAGTGCCTGAACCATGCCTGGACCGAGGGAGGAGCGGCCTGCGCCGACAACCGATGCTCGGTCAAGCCCTGCCCCCAGATGTGCTACGGAGATGACCTGCTCATTGCAGCTCCCGTCCGGTGCGTCATGGACGGGGCAGAGAACGTTTGCCAGTATGTCACGGGTGTCCAGGACTATGGATATTGTAAGTACCCATCTCCAGGCACGATAGAGGTCTACATCAATGGCGTGCTGTATGACCGGACGAACCCCCCCATCTATCAGGGTATTGGGGAGGACGAGTGCCAGGTATGCAGTTGCGAACTTCCGGGAGCGTGCAATTACAATCTCTTCAGAGGGGTGGACCTGGACATCACCTTCAAGGTCCTTGACAACATGAACCGCCCGCTCCCTGGCTGCGACATCTATGTCAAATGGGAATGCCCAGGCGACATCATGGGCCTGAAGATACATGAGAACCCCCCACGCGGTCCTGAGTGGTGCGGGGATTATAAGGTCTTCAACAGCCAGCAGGATATGATACTATACACGGACGCGAACGGGTTTACCACTCCAGGAGACCTCTTCCTCACGCAGATAAAGAGCGGGAACGCGGGAGGGCTGTACCAGCTAAAGCTAACGTGCAACTTCCACGACCCCAGCAACATCCAGGCCCCGCTGCTCATGAAGTATACCTTTAACATAATGGGCATGGGTCCGTTCGGCGGCCTAGGTATGGAGACTTACAACACCTGCCAGTACAAAGAGTTCGAGCAGGAGAGCTGATTGATATGGGACTAATCGGTAGAGCATGGAACGACGAGCTGGGCAAGGAAGTGGACATCTATGATACGGCGAACTCCGTGCCCGATGATTATGTGGGAACGCATGTGGCCATCCCTGAGGAAATCGTTCCTTACAATGAGCGCTTCATCGGCGGTCTGGCCTATCTCCGGGAGGCGACCACGGGCTCGATACCCAGCATCTATCCCATGCCTGCATCGCATCCCACGTTCACGCCTGACGACATATTCTATCAGCAGCCGACCGGAGCATTGATACCGCTGCTCAAGCCCCTCCTGCCTTTCATCGTGCGCATCCTGGCCTGGGTGGCGCTCATGGTGGTGTGTATCGTGGTCGCGGTTACGTTGATGAATTATGGGCAGGACGTCACCGAATACACCAACCCAGACGACCCTGACGAGGTGTGCAAGCTCGTGACCATCCACACCTCGTTCTACGCCTACACCTACGACACCTGCACACAAGAGGTTGTGGACACGGCAGAGCTGCCTGGGGGTGGCGGCTCCATCAGCGACATAACCAATATGATACTCACCGCGGGCCTGGTCCTAGGTGGTGGCTACATCGCCATCAAGTACATCTTACCAGAGTTGATGAAGAAAAGAGACAACAAGGGTGGTTGAAACAATGCCGAAAGTATCGAAGACCGGAATGTCCATGAGCATGTACGAGATGAAGGCTCTGGGCTGTGTAGGTGCGGTCGTATTGACCGCACTGCTGTGGAACAGTGGATGGCAGAAGAGCGCTTCCCTAGCCGCGGGAGCGGCTGCTGTGCTTGGCCTTGATACCTACCTGGGGGCATGAGAATGGCCCTCATGAGCAGAAAGACCGTGAAATATGTGGCCCTCGGAGCGCTCGGTGCCCTGGTCTTCTATGGCCTATACACGATGTCCAAGCAGCCCACAGGTTCTCGCCCCATGGCCCCTCGCCCACGCATACCGACCGGAGCCTATCCTCAGAACCAGGATGTAGGTGCTAACCTTCGCTGGGCATACGTGAACGACATCGAGACCTACTGAGGGATTGTATGAGGCTGGTCGAGGCCGCTCTCCTAGCTATAGGCGCGGTCACCGTGGCCGCGGTCCTGAGCCGTAATGCAGGTGGCACCATAACAGAAGGGTGCATGTGCTCCGGGAACGATGCCATCTATCTGAAGTGCCCGGACGGCAAGTACATTACGGTCAAGAGATGCGATGGCTGCCAATATATCTACACCGACGAGACCTGCGAGGAAGGGTGCATACCAGGGCAGGTCATCCAACAATCGTGCGCTGACGGTGGCCTCATCAACTCTTATGGGTGTGTGAACAACGAGTGGGCACCGACCGATGAAGTATGCCCTGACGCACTGTGCACCCCGGACTCGGTCATCGAGGTGCGATGCGCCAATGGCAGCGTGATTGTCCGCTCCAGATGCACTGATGGTCAGTGGGTCTCCACCGGGCAGTCGTGCATCGAGGACGTGTCCTACTATCAGTAGAGCGCGTCCTCGGCCTTGTGCAGGTACTCGCAGCCATTTCTCCAAGAGATATAATAGTCCGCTTCGTAACCCAACGAGGCTCGGTTGTCCAATTTATAGACCATACCCAGCGTAGTCTCCACGAGCCACCATTGACCGCCCGAGTCCACTACCTCCACCCACATGTGGTAGCCCTCGGGCACGGAGCCGATGACCAAGCGCGTCCGATAGCCAATCGATTCCAGCATGGAGCCGACAAGCATGGAAGTATCTTCGCAGTTGTGTCCGATGATACCGTTCTTGAACACGAAGGAGTGTGTACCTTCCACAGTTATGTCCATGGCCCGGCCTTCTC
>JAQUQE010000151.1:0-1547 GCA_028716225.1 Dehalococcoidales bacterium
AGGCAGCTTTGACCCGACGGTTGTTTTGGAGGAAGTGCCCAACGGCACCGGCGGGCACCAGAGCCGGTGGATAGATGCCGCGGTCTTCGAGATGTGGCCGAGCAAGGGGCTGTCCAGATCCGCTTTTGAGATAAAGGTCAGCCGGCAGGATTTCCTGCACGAGCTGCAGCAGCCGGAGAAGCACCTGTGGTGCAAAGAGTGTTTCCACTACTTCTGGTTTGTGGCTCCGAAGGACGTGGTAAAGAGCCTTGACGAGCTGCCACCCGGAGCCGGCTGGATGTACCCGTCCGGAACCAGGCTGTGTATCAAGAAACATGCGGCCCGCAACGACTCGCCGCGTTTGGACGATAAGCTGCTGGCGGCTTTCATGCGGGCGGCCAGCAAGCGTATCGACACTATAGGAGAAGCTGCCAAGCGTGAGCTGAACGCGAATAACCCCGAGTTGAGCAAGGCCAAAGAGTACGAGAAAGCGGTCGTTAAGTTTTTGTTCGACAACGGCAGGAAAAACTACCATCCATGGCCTGAAGACGCCGCCGGTATTCTGAGCATGCTCTACGAAGCGAAGATGGATAAAGGGTTGAAGGAAGACCGCGAGCATCTCGAGACGATCGCACGGCGTTTCCAAGAGAGCGTTATCAGCCTCATGAACATGTTCCTGGTGGTCGCCAATAAAGGATTGATGGCCCGCAACGAGCTCGGTGAGCACATCGTCAGTGCTTATGGCAGTCCATCCGACGAGAGTGTGTCTATATTGAAGAAGCATCAGAAGGACAACTGGCAAGAGATACACGATATCATACTGAAACTATCGGAGGGAAAGGAGCCTAAATAATGAAATGCCCGCTGTGTAAAGATAAAGAGTTACTGCCGGCGCGGACCAGGGAGGACCACAAGGAAGCCGACGCCCTGAAGTGTGTCTACTGCGCGGCGATGTTCCAGATGGACGAAACCAACCACCTGCGCCGCTTGATGCCTCCGCCTGTAAGCGTTGCTCCTGCAATAACACACACCGCCGCTCTCGCCGGCGCAGGGCTTAAAACCTGCCATAAACCTGCCAAACCTGCCGCTCCGAAACCAGCCAATAGTAAGATAGACGACCACGACAAGAGCGAGATATTCAAACGTCTTGTAATGGGTGAGAAGACGGTGGCGATCGCGGCGGCGGTAGGCTGTAAGAAGCAGACTGTGAGTAACTACAAGTTCTATCATAAAGCTAACATAGCCGCGGCGCAAAAGGCTCTCAAAAACCCGGGTACTAAAGTGGACGAAAAAGCAGAGGGTCCTAAGAAAGTAGTCCACTCGAAGGCCGGGGAGGTAAGGAAAGGGGCGGACGAAAATCACGACAAAACCACTTACACTTTCCAGGAGCGGCTGGCCATCATCGCCGAGGTCAGATCCGGCGGCGCCGATCGACTGAATATAGTGAGCAAGAAGTACGGATTGACCATGGGGCAGCTGAGAGGTTATCTGGCCCGGGAGAGCTACTACCGCCAAGCCGCTGTCTCCGGAAGGAAAAATATCAAGAGCGCCAGGCAGCACAGGGCTTT
>JAQUQE010000151.1:1661-2614 GCA_028716225.1 Dehalococcoidales bacterium
GATACGAGCCATCCTCGTCGATTACCTGAAACTGCTGAGAGAGGATCTTACCCCGGCACAGCAGGCTGTGCAAAGCGTGGAAGCCGAGATAAGCCGCGTAGACGCTGCTATTAAGGAATTGGACACCCGGGCAGCTGATGTGGTAAAAATATTCAAGGGAGGGCTGAGCCATGAGTAAAGAGCAAGAAGAATTAAAGGCTATAAATACCCTCAAGCGTTTAGCTAAACGTTGGCCTAAAACATTGTGGTTATTCTCAGGGAACGGGACTCTATATGTTATGCGAACAGGCAAAAACGGAGAACGCATACAAGATGCTTGTGGTCTGGATAGAAATTCTATTGTAGACACAATAGACATACCAAATGATGGTGGAGACTGGTAAGAAGCAGGAAGATAATGACGTTACCATACGAGCCTATAGAAGGAGCTAACCATCTTATCCAATGTCCATATGGCTGGGTATTAA
Organism: Dehalococcoidales bacterium; assembly: GCA_028716225.1. Taxonomy (NCBI): domain Bacteria; kingdom Bacillati; phylum Chloroflexota; class Dehalococcoidia; order Dehalococcoidales; species Dehalococcoidales bacterium. Next base: position 2,129 of record JAQUQE010000151.1, read on the forward strand.
ACTCAAACGTTGGTTGCGATGAAGCCCTGCAAATGCTATGTAAACGCGAATGTAAAACATCTAAAGCAAAGGAGGCGCAGCAATGTTTAAACCAAAAGGATTCGTGATCGTCGAGAAGGAAATAAAGCATACCTTGCCGCCCCCGGAGAAAATAGGAGGCTGCGACTATAATATGAAGGACGAATACTTCGGCGCGATGCAGGGTAAGATGCTGAAGGTGATGGACGTGGCTGTGGACGGTGGCGGCTATCTGGTGATGGCCGAAAGCCCAAAGGCCGGGGTGTTTATGTGGTTTCTCGATAAGCGGGACACGATAGGCACTATGATACCATACGCCGTCATCAGCCAGTTCAAGCGCGAGCGCCTGCAGGACGCCATGAAGGCTGCGGGTCTCGAGCCGGACGCTTTCTCTGACGAGGTGATTGATATAGTGAGTAAGGCGGTCGGCGTGGATCTCAAAAAGGTATTGGAAGAGTTGGAGGTGCT
>JAQUQE010000152.1 GCA_028716225.1 Dehalococcoidales bacterium
ATTCACTACGTGCTGAAGCAGCACCAGTATGATCCCACGGACATCCAGGTAGACGCTATGAATGACTACCTGAAGGCGCTGTTGCTCGTGTTGATCTTAGAGGACGAATTCAGGCCCGTAGAGATCCAAGCCAAGAATCCTGGCACCAAAAAATCCATCACGATCAAAACGGACTTGTTGGCCGAGGCCGTGGGGTACGACACCAGCAAAAAGTTACGGATCGTACAGGCCGTAACAGATGCGTTGGTCCAGTACGACACCCCCGGACCACGCGAAGCCATGAAGGTCGTGGTAGAGACGTTAGAACAGGAAGAGGTGACGCATCCTAAATTACCGTTAGGCGTGGCGGCGAAGCAGATCCTAAAGATGTTTCAGCGAAAGAATCGCCAGACGGTGCTGCGCAAAATCACCAAGGACACCAATAGATTTGGCGTGCATGAGTTGGATCTGGATCTGATCCAGCAGCACCCGCTGGCGTGGCTCCAGTACGGCACCGAGGCCATGGGGTTGGGGACGTTTGCGCGTCTGCGAGTCGCATTGCAAAACGTGAACGATAAGCAGTGGGAGCTTACGTTTGAGGGGGTAAAGCAGTGGAAAAAGCAGCACGATAAATTTCCTAGTCAAAAAAGCAAAGATCCAGAAGAACGTGAGTTAGGTTTATGGATCCGTACACAAAAAGTAAACTACAGACAAGGAAACCTTTCTCCAGATAGAATCAAAAAGTTAGAGAGTATTCCTGGTTGGAATTGGGGTACTTCTCATAAGGACGGTTGGGAGCTTACGTTTGAGGGGGTAAAGCAGTGGAAAAAGCAGCACGATAAATTTCCTAGTCAAAAAAGCAAAGATACAGAAGAACGTAAGTTAGGTTTATGGATTCGTAGACAAAAAGTAAACTACAGACAAGGAAACCTTTCTCCAGATAGAATCAAAAAGTTAGAGAGTATTCCTGGTTGGAATTGGGGTACTTCTCGTGTGCGCAGATTTAAACCATTACCCTCTTATCATAGTACGTCTAAAAAGGTCCGTGCACGACAAGAGTCCGTCATTGACGTCTACCGCAATGTATTTGGGCGCAAGAAACTGCCCAAGGGCAAGCAGTACTGGAGCATGTGTGCAGTTTGCATAGGCCCTGATGGTGACGTACTGCCCAAGTCTGAGCTACACCAGATTATTGAAGCGGGTTTGATCCAACCACAGCAATTCCACGGGGTAGACCAAGACAAAAATATATACAAGACCAACCAGCGGTATGAACACGCGACTTGGTACCACGACGACTTCTACTCTGCTGTTTCTACTGCCGCTGATGGTCCTGATTTCAACCCTGGCATCGTGAACGTCGACACGCTGCTGGAACCCAAGCGTGGTGTGGATCTATTCTGTCGCGTGCTAGAACGCCTGCGTGATGTGCGTGGTGTTTTGTTCGTTGGCAACTTCGTCACGCAGGATCGTTGGCATAGCTACACCGTAGATGACGTAGTGGAACGGATCAACCAGCACCCACGCTTCCAAGAGGTCGCCCATACCCTACGGTGGAAGCCGGACGGCGCCTTCTACCATTACCGTGGATCTGCTAAGAAGGGCCGCACGAAGATGTGTTCTGTATTGTTGTGGCGGAGATAATATCGACGTTTGAGCACAGAGCCCATCCAGCGCGACACCATAGAGATCGCGACAGACGGTCCGCAAGAGCGTCCCCAGCCCCACCCCAAGCGATCCAACGGGATCCGCCCCGTGCAAAAAGTTTGGCCCCGCGTGACAACGTAGCGGAATCATTAGGCAATGCCCCGAACAAAGTAGTTGACACGAAACGCGACCTGGCGTAACGTAGCCGAACGGTTCAACTTAGACGGGAAAACCAAAACCTGGAGGCCACCCACGTGTTGTGTGCAAAAATTGCGCAGCATTTACCTGCTGCGTCCGCCACGCTTTTGCCTCATTTTGTTCGCTACGTCTGCCGGTTCACGCAATATCACGAAATTAATCACTTGAGTATGTCGTTACCCTTTGGCCAGCGCGATGCTTTTCGCACCGTGCGCGAGTGGATAGATTGTAGCGTCCACAAGAATCAACTGTACCGAGGACTCTGGTGGATCGCACACCAGCCGAATCCCCGGTACCAGAAGATCGCGGCACGCCTGGGCCTTGATCCCGATGGGCTCAAGGCGTGTTTCCATTGCCTTGACGCCCACGACCGCGACGAGTTGCAGCGCCGCCCTAAACCCAGGCGTTTGTGCGACCGCGCCATCATCGAGGTCATCGACGCAGTCACGCGCTACAACCGCTTCCTCACGCGCAAACGTCTGTACTTCTTCTGGGCCAACGACCACGGCGTCGACGCCGACGACGTCGAGGCCGAGTTGGCGTGTCAAGCTGTTCGCATCATCCGACACTACGAAATATTCGACTACAACGCCAACACGATGGCGGCGTTGGTGGCGCGGGGTTTGAAAAACTACGCCGCCAACCTGGCGAAACACCACGGGCACGAAGCGCGTAATCCACTGCTGAGCCTAGAGACCAGGGAGAAACGCAAGACCGTGTGGTACCTAAACGTGCGACAAGAAAAGGTCGAGGAGGCGTACGTCCTGCCCGA
>JAQUQE010000153.1 GCA_028716225.1 Dehalococcoidales bacterium
TGCGTATTTCGGTGAAATCGGCCGCTTGTTCGGGATGAAAACGGCCGGGTGTTCGGGCAAACCGGCCACCCCCTGGGGACGCCGGACTAAGGTACAGTTTAGCTTACTTTCTTATCGCTTTCAATCTCCTCCTTTTTATTAGATTTAGCAGCAGGTCTCCTGGTACGCATGGAATCGCCCCTCATCTCGATCTTGTAAGCGTTGTGCAGCAGCCGGTCGCAGACGGCATCGGCCAGGGTGGGATCGCCGATGTTGGGATGCCAGTCGCTGATGGGGCACTGGCTGGCGATAATGGTGGCTCCAGCCTGGTAGCGGTCCTCGACCACTTCCAGCAGGTCCCTTCGTTCGCTATCGGAGAGCGGGGTAAGCAGGAAGTCGTCGATGATCAGGAGCTGCACTCTGCTTAGCCTGGCGAGGGCTTTGAGATGAGAGCCGTCGCCACGTGATTGCTGCAGGGTCTCAAACAGCCGGGGTGCGCGCACGTAGAGCACGGTGTAACCGGCGCGGGCGGCGGCGTTGCCGAGGGCGCAGGCAATAAATGACTTGCCGACGCCCGCAGGGCCGCTGACCAGCACGTTACGATAGGCTGGTACCCACTCCGGGTTAGCCAGCTCCAGCATCACCTGCCGGTCGAGTCCGCGGGGCGCTCCGTAGTCGATATCCTCCAGGGAGGCTTCCTGGCGGAGCCTGGCCTTCTTGAGCAACCGCCGGAGCCTCAGGTTGTCGCGGTACAGCTTTTCATCCTGCACCAGCAGGCCCACGAATTCGTCATGGGCCAGAGATGCCTGATTAGAGTCGGCCAGCCGTTTCTCGAAGCTCTCCGCCATACCGTGTAGCTTGAGAGAATGCAGGATAGAAATCGTTTGTTGGTTAAGCACTGTTTGTCACTCCTTTCACCGGTAATACTCCGGTCCTCTGATATTCTGATGCGGCGGCAGCCCCGGCAGGCGGGGTTGCTCGCCGTTATCGGGATGGCGGTCGAGTCCGGCGGACAGGATGGCCTTCATCGACCGGTAGGAGCAGGCTTTATACTTTAGAGCCCGGCGTGCCGCCGCTTCGACACGTACCGGTTCGTAATCACGTGTCAGGTTAATAATCCCCAGGCATGCCTTGTAGCCCTGCTCCGGATAAGGACGCGTGGCCAGTATCTTTTCCACCAGCCGGGCGGTAGCCTCTCCAGTCTTGCCAGCCCACCGGATAAACCGGTCCGGATTCCACTCGGCATAAAACCGGTGTTCCGGGGGCATATGCTCCGGGAGCGTGGTATAACCGTTTTTGTGGTAAGACCGGACGTGGGCAGCGACACGCTCGCCTTTGCGAAAAGACTCCAGGGTCGTCGCGGTCAGCCGGATATCTAGTCTCTCGTGCAAAAGCCGGTAAGGCACGCTGTAGTAATGGTGGTCCACCTCGATGTGGTAGTTGAGCTGCACCTTAGCCTTGTACCATTCGGCATATTCGTATGGTCCTGTGGGCAGCGGCAGGGCATTGGGCCGGTCTACAGCCTCAAACAACTCCCGGCGGGACTTCTTGAGCTTTTTCAGTGGCCGGGCGTTGAGACGCTCCAGGCACTCGCGAATAGCGGCGTTAAGCTCGGCCAGGCTGTAGAAGGTGCGGTGACGCAGCACCGACAGTATCCACCTCTGAGCAATCAGCACCCCGTTTTCCACCTTCGCCTTATCCCTGGGTTTGCGTGGACGCGCCGGCAGCACGGCGCAGCCGTAGTGCTCGGCCATATCCGCGTAAGTCGGATTTAGCTCCGGTTCATATTTGCATGCCTTGCTCACGCCACTCTTGAGATTATCCGGAACCAGCACCCGGGGAACACATCTGAAATACTCCAGCGCCCGCCGGTGGGCGCCGATCCAGTCCGGCAGGGTCTGGGATAATGTCGTCTCGGCATAGGTGTAATTAGAGGCGCCCCAGACGGCCAGGAATAGCTGTGTCAGAATCAGCTCACCGGTTAATGTGTCGACGATAGACAGTCCATCGGAGTAGTCGATGAACAGCTTTTCGCCACCGCGGTGCTCCTGGCGCATAACGTAATCAAGCTTCTTCCGCCACCGCCAGTAATGCTCGCAGAACTGGGTGTACTGGTAGCCATCAGGGTGTTTTTCCTTGTACTCCAGCCATAGCTGCGAGAGTGTCAGGTTGAATTTACGGTAGGTGCGCAGCTCGTTGTAGATGTGCTCGCAGTCCGGCGGCGGACGTTTGACCGAGCTTGGCACGTGTTCGGTAGGAAACAGGCGCTCTTCGAGCTGGCTTTCAGTAATCGCCGACGCTTCGGACCAGGTCAGCCTGGCTGCCGCGGTTCTCCGCAGATAATCAGCCACGGTGCTCCGGGAAACCTGACAGCTCCTGGCTATTTCCCTCTCGCTGATACCGCAGTCTAACTTTAATCGTAATATCTCTTTGATTTTGCGCACGGACAATCTCCTGTTGGACATGAATCACCTCCATGGTGATTCTATGCCATCGTATTGTCCGGCGCCGTGCCGACGGGGGTGGCCGATTTGCTCCGAAAGAGTGGCCTACTTTACTCCGAAAGGCCGGCCGGTTTGCTCCGAAAAGGTGGCCGTTTTAGTCCGAAAAACGCA
>JAQUQE010000154.1 GCA_028716225.1 Dehalococcoidales bacterium
GAATGCTCAGATAGTGGTGTAGACACAACAGATACCAAGGGCTATAGCGGATATATATGGGCCCGGATTGATGATGAAACTAGCCCTAGCCTGGCTGATCTGACCGGTGCGCCATTTGGCGCTTACGGTAGCTCTTCTACATCATCTGGATCTGCAAGGCGCAGCGTAGGTGGTGAGGTCTATCCGATAAACAAGATGGTAATTCTGGCACCGTGGCTTGGTCTGGCTGGGGCTATAATAGCCGGTGCTTACTTGCTTATGAGGCACCGCTCCGCTCGCAGGGCAAGCATTGACCAAGACTAAGAAACAGAGAAAGAGTAAACTTCACAATAAGAAGCTGCCCTGGTATCTCTGGCTGGCTATCGCGCTGGGAATTACTGGTGCCGTCGTTGGTATCAGGGCATGTCACTTTAACAGCCCGGAAGGTTCTGCCCCTTCTGGAGAGCTTAAGGCTGCCATAATTGACCAACTCTATGTCCTTGAGCCGAACCAGGATTTTATTCAACAGGCCACTAACTATCTTGAAGAATATGGTTTTGAGGTCGATGTCTACCACGGCGAGGAAGTTACCGTCGACCTCTACCGTAAGCTTCCCACCTATGGCTACAGGCTGATTATCTTCAGGGCTCATTCGGGTATGTTGGGTGGTGAGGGATCCCCAGATGAGGGAGAAATAGGGCCGACATTTCTTTTTACCGGTGAGACCTATAAGATTACGGAGCTTGTTTGGGAACAGATTGGTGATCAGATACTACCGGCACAGATGACAGAAGACTACCCCATGGTTTTCGCGGTGTCCTCAAGCTTTATCATAAAAAGTATGGAGGGTAAATTTCAGGATACTGCCATAATAATGATGGGGTGTTCCAGCGCTTACCAAGGCGATATGGCTGAGGCCTTTATTCATAAGGGAGCTTCGGTTTATATGGGCTGGAGCGCCAGTATTGGCCTGGGCTATGTTGATCAAGCTACCCTTGAGCTTATTAACAACCTATGTGCCGAAGATATGTCCGTCGCAGAGGCGTTGACTGAAATGGTAGACGAAGTAGGGCTCGATCCAGACTATCACGCCCACCCGCAATACCACCCTGACAAAGCCGGGGATAAGACAATCGCCGAGTTAATTCGGTAGATATCGCGTCATACTGATTGTCTAAGCACCTCTAGTGATATCGGCTGCACGAAAGTTTATTTAGTGCAATTGAGAATAAAAAAGGGGTAGCCGGAAATTTCCGACCACCCCTGGAAATAGAGACGAAAAAAGGTATAGTATCCCTATAGCGGATACTATACCATTAAAAAAGTGTGGCTACCCTCATCAAGTGAGGCGTATTATAAGTTGTTAGACCGCCCCGCTCTCTGAAAAAAGGCAAGTCTTACCCGATAGCAAACCGAGCAATTATCGCCTTACTTTTGTTATCTACCCTCTTAAGTAACCATATCGGTAGTCCGCACCTCGCTGGCACTACTGATATGGTGGAATAGCCGTCTTATGTTCGTAGGTCATCCACCAGCCACTTAAAGGGATATCACCAAAAGCAAGCTAAACCTTGCCCCTGAGTAGTAGCCTTTATATTCAGTTGTCCAGAGCCTTGCCTAACCCGCACCTCGCTGGCATTAGCCAAAACCCTAGAGAAGGTATTATCCCTTCCACTATATATATTGGTAAATCACCCCGTTTTATGACGCTTCTATAAGCTTTTTTTGAGCCTTTTTTCTTTCGCGCCAGTAGTAGTGTGCTTCACTATCGGTTAGCCGATAGCCCGCATGCTTTTTATAGGCAAGCTTAACAAACCGGTGAGGATAGCCTTCCAGAATAAGACGAGCGTCAAGTCTAGGTATAAAATCGGCGCTATCATCGGCTATCAATTCGCATAACGGTGTGCTATCCCCGTTACCATCCTCTACCAGCCTATCAAGGCTGTCTAACTTGATTGCCTTCGGACATTCTCGGTATAGGTTTTGCTCTTTACACTTTGCCCGTTGCGCTTTACTACACCTGCCACAGTCTATCCCGTTAACCCTCTTAAAATGCTCTCTCCAGTATTGTGCCCTCTCATAGCAAGCTACCCGTATCAGCCCCGCTTTTGTTAAATGCTTTCCTATCTGGTCATACTTTGCCTTGACTTTGGTCATAACCAGTATCAAGTCGTGAAGGAAGTCCTCTCTATCCTCTGGCTTCACCTTGTTAGTAAAGCCGCTTGCTACCTTATAGAATAGCGCCCAATCACCCTCTAGCTTGTCATAGCCATTATGACCGTTACTGTGATAGCCGTTACCGTTACCCTTGCCCTTACCTTGATGGTCATTATCATCTGTGTTATATTCGAGTGTGTCTAGCATTGTGGTAAACCCCCTTTGTTAGACTTGCCCCAGCTCTTTTAAGCACTGGCTAGGGCATTTTATTTAGCCACAAGGCAAGGCTCTGGACTGTAGATATTTAGTTGTTAAGGTGCTTTTACGTTTACAGCTTCATTATTGAACAAAAGAACTTTTGGTTTAACCAGAGGAAGCAATTACATCCTCATCCCCCCGGGGGGAGAGAAAAGGTCATCGCAAAAGCAAAAACATGAAGTAATTATGTAAGGCG
>JAQUQE010000155.1 GCA_028716225.1 Dehalococcoidales bacterium
CTCTATGCAAATAAACATGACAATCCCCTTCGGGTTCGGCAAATTTTAGGTTCACAATTAGATCGTAACCCTGCAATGGATTAATTTGCGCCATTATCATCAACCTCTCCCTTACCGCCTTTTACGCTGGCTTCGCAAATACCCCAATCGCAACCTCAATATCGCCTGCCGCAATAGTCACACCGTCAGAGCCCGTTGTCTTAGCCACCGATACAGTGGAAATAAACTCCGGCTGCCCGCCTGTCGATGCACTCCAGATTGAAAAATGCGTGATTTCCTGTCCTGCGTCAATCTCTGTACCACTCCAGCTTACAGCACCGCTGGACAGTACCCGGCGCTCTGTGTTAGATGGATGACTTGTGGGAGCCGCAAAAGAGATTGACTTGCGAACAATAGCGCCCCCACTGCTCGGCTTCTGTGCTATGTTCGCCGTGCCTTCTGCGCCGGGGCTGCCGGTATGCAACTGCAAATACGGGGTTGCCGGATCCCTCAACTTTGTATTCAAGCAATCATCTGCGTTTTTGTAAGACATTGACATAACAATTCACGCTCCTTATCTGACTTTGGGCTTGCGCCCGGTTTTGTATGGAACTAAAAAACCCCTGACTTCGCAGGGGCCTAGCTGATTATGGGATAGCCTCGGCGTTAAGTACCGCCATTTATTAAAGCCGTGAGGCAGCAGGAAATCACGGATCATGCCGTCATTGGTTCTCAGGTTAAGTGTATTAAAATTTCCGTAATCTAACGATATTTGCAGCATAACTGCGTTTACCGTCTCCGGCGAATCCTGAACGTAAATATGCTTCGCCTTTTTTTCGTACTCCGGCAAGCCCTGATCAAAGGCCCTGCCTTCCCAGTACGCATGAATCGGGTCTCCAAAATCGTCGGTTCCTATGTCCTGCTGATTGATATACCCGGCATTGGAATCTCCCGCATAAAGCACAACCTTTGCGCCGTCGTCAAACGTCTGGAAGCAGGAAGCATTGATTCCCCGCCAGGGCCAGAACTTGCCTCCGTCAGAACCGGGGATATAGGCAATCACCAGGTTATTGTAAGTGCTTTCTCCTTCCGGCAGGGCAAACCAGACAATGTTATCCCATACCCCTACCGCAGCCTTATTCAGCTTTTCCTTATTGATCCTGTCCCACAGCTTGGGAATACGCCCCGCTGAAATATTTGTCGCACTCATACCGTTAAATACGCATAAGCCTTCATCGGAAACAAAGTAAAGGTAAGGGCCAAGCGCCGCCGCCGCCAGAGGGCCGACACAGCCTAACCTGCTGTCCATTTCCTCCAACCGGAAATCGTCCAAACTTGTCCCCCGCAGGGAATGGATAGAACGGCGTTTAAAGATTATCAGTTCGCCCAGGTGTTTTTTCAGGCAGGTAATCTCGTCCCCGTCGCCTTCCTTGACCTTCCAGAAATTTACCTCTGGCCATTCTTCCGGCTGGAAGCTCTCCGACCAGTATATAGCTGAGGGATCTGTTACCGGCACTACAAACAGCTTTTCTTTGTGTAATACAGGAAATTGCCCGTCTGCCGGGGCATTAGACAGATCGGTTACCTCCGTTCCGTTCCATTTCCAAGGCTTATCCAAACCGTTAAAGCAAACCATGTAGTTGACACAGGTTTCAAACATAAAAGGGTTGGTAGTCTTTAAGCCCGTTTTAAGATTCGTCCATTTCTTATCTTTAAAGTCCCACCAGGCCACTACTCCGTTAGCCGCCGCTACCAGCCGCCTCGTAGCAATGGGCGTACCGTAATAATAGGCATACAGCCCCAGGATCGGGCCGTCAAGTGCAGCCTCCGGGTTCAGCCGTGCCTGACCGCCCCGCTTTTTAAGGCTGCCGATATAGCGCCCGATAAAGTTCTGGCAATCCCTCGCCGCATTTTCCGGCAGGAGGTTATCGTCAGCTTTGTCGATTAGCCCTTCGGAAAAGTCCCTTATTTCCCAATTCTGCATTTCCGGGCTGGCGGGCAGATCGGGCATCTGCTTTAAAACCCGTTCCCTCATGGCTGCTTCACCTGCCTTGCCGTAGCAGGATAATTGCTTTCCCGGAAAAGCCCCGTTTCCATCATTAATTCGTTATACGCCGCCCTGTAGCGTGATTCAAAGTTCTGTGCAATATCGTAATCCTCTTCTATACCCGCCAGAATCCCAATAGCGCCCCAGGCGATAAGATACTGCTTTTCTTCGGGGATATACTTTACCTTGTCTGTATCTTCGACAAGATCGGCAGGCATCGGCTCATAGGCGACAACAATGCTAAGCCCTCCTTCCTCTTCCGAAGGAACGGGGTCAAGGCCAAACCTCTGCTTTACGTCTTTATCCTTATCGCCTGCGCCGAAAGAATACCACCGCTTGGGCATACCCTTGGGCCTGGGGTTGAGCAGGGCTTCTTTGTAAATATGGCGCAACCGGCTTCCTTCGATATAAACATTGAATATCTGCCTGGAATCGGCAGGAAGGGTATAAACTTCCTGGTCGGCGGCGGTATCTAAGTCCTTGTTTTCTTCAATGGTTTCCCTTGTATACAGCTTTGAGAGGTCGCGGTAAACGAAATTTAT
>JAQUQE010000156.1 GCA_028716225.1 Dehalococcoidales bacterium
CGAGATTCTGGTGGTAGGAAGACAACTACCAGACATAGCCGATGGTGATGAGTGGATATGTGGCGGGGAAATGAAAGTCCCTTACAGAAAGTGCTTCACACTACTTGGAATAGAGTTTGACGCCACTGCAGCAGCCGCAATCCAGGGGATCGCAAACAACGAACTGTGGATCAAGATAGACCGAGACGCCACGAACGATTACATGGTGCTCGACGCGTTAACGATGCCAACAGACGGAACGTCGGGACACGCAACATTCATGAGCAGACTGTTCATGCCAGCGCTCGAAAAGATGGCAATAAGAGTAGACAACCAGTCAGGAGCTGCCGTTTCAGAAACAGACGACGTGACAATGCGATTCATATACGGCGTGAGAAGTCTTAACGTGTTCGACCACCTGATGTGGCAGTACCCATTCTTCGACGAAAAGGACGAGGACGCTGCAAACGCGTTAAACGACGAGTTTCTGCTTACGGAGAAAATCGCGGCTGGTATAATAGACCCACTACAACCAAACCAGATGATGAACCTGAAACTGCCGTGAGGATACAATGTCACGAATTGACGACGTTAGGCAGATGCCCTACGTAGTGGCCGGGTACACGTTTGCGGTAGGGGGAGAAGACGACCTATTACAGCTCGACTTCGAAAGAGACGCTGCACAGGGATTCGGCACGCCAGCGAAGTCGTTCGTGGTACGAAACACCGGACCAGGTGTGGTATCGTTCATGTTGTCGGAAGACGGAGAACACTGGAGCGCGATCGGCACCATACCAGCGGGAAACGTCGAAGGGTACGACTATTTCGATGGCATAACGGTCAAACAAATGAAACTCTGGGCATCGGCAGCAAACACGGTAGTGAGCATACGAGCAGTGCCAGGAAGGAAGGAGTAACATGCCAATACTAACGAGCGAGGCAAAGGGGCAGCAGACGATGGCCGAATCTGTGCCGGTGGTAGTGGCAAGCGATCAAAGTGATATACCGGTAACACTAAACGGCGAAGAAGTGACGATAAGCGGCTCGGTTCTACCAGCAGGCGCGGCGACCTCCGCAAACCAAACTGCCCAGATAACCGCAGAGCAAGCGATCCAGGATGCTCTCAACCGCGTTTTGGTCCATGTTAATATCGATTTCAGTGATGCGGCGGCGCAGACAATAGTGGCAGGTCCAGCAGCGGGGTATAGAATCCGAGTTGTGTCTCTTGAACTGTCGGCTCTCGTGAACGTCGAGATCGCCGTGAAAAGCGGAGCGACTACCATCAGAACGTTTCAGGGCGCGGTGATGATCTGGGCTCCGCCAACGCCGGCCAATCTCGGGGAAGCAGAAGCTCTAGTTTTGGATGCTGTGACTGATGACCGAATCACCGGTGGCGTGAGCTATTACGTCGAGGCGATCTGATGAGCCATATCCAGGTTCTTGATGACGACGTGGCCGATCAGATAATCGGCGTCAAGTGGGATACGTCGTCTAATTCACCCGCTCTCACTCACATTGATGTAGACGGGGCGGAACTGGTCCAGAAAAGCCACGCCTGGTTCGACCGCCACCCTATCTGGGAAAACATCAAGCGATGCACCGTAACCGCCGACGGCACGCCGACATTTGGTACAAACGCCAGGGGCGACGGGCTAACACTGGACGGCACCACCGGGCAGGTTATGGTCCAGATACCAAGGTGCTACGTGAGAGCGGAGAAGTTCGGTGATGATTTCAGTATTTGGTTCTCACCGCTGCCGTATCCGGGATTCGCGCTCCACCCTGCATTCGTGCAAAGGGGTGGGGTCGCGAAGTCCCAGATCTATGTCGGGGCCTATGCCGGGTGTCTGGAAGTTGACGACGCTGGCGCCGAGTACATGATCTCCAAGACTGGCGAACAGCCGTGGACTGGGGCTTGTATCGGGAAGATACCGTTCGGAACCGGCACCACCGAGATAGAGGTTGGAGACACCGTGACCGGGGCCACGTCGGGCAAAACCGGAGTTGTAGTCGCGGTCTACGTTTCTGGCGGGACTTGGGGCGGCGGAAATGCTGCCGGATATATCTATGTCAAATATCCTGGTGCGGACTGGGCCAACTGGACGAATCCTGAAGATATACAAGTGGCGACTGTTACAAGGGCGGCAACAACGGGGACAGGAGCGGCCCTCCCATTAACTCGGCAGGGGGCCGAGGATTATGCTCTGACTTATGGTACCCGGTGGGGAATTTGTAATATCTGGACATGGGATCTTTTATATTGGCTCTATGTCGTCGAGTATTGCAATTTCAATAGCCAGAGCATCAGTGTCGGCATCGGCGCAGGAATAACAAGTAAGGGGGCTGGTACTGGATTTGCTGGCGAGGAGAACGGGGCGGATAGTGCCGACTCAAACATCGGCACGAACGGCACCGGAACCGGCACCGGGGGCAATGGATATACTCCGGTCGTTTGGAGGGGGATCGAGAACCCGTGGGGCAACGTATTTCAGTTTATCATCGGGGCCGACGCACTCGATGCCGAATATCGCATCCTGAAACG